>JAOOLS010000019.1 GCA_028408915.1 Prochlorococcus sp. AH-716-J09 | reverse complement strand
TTAATATCAAGATTGAGAGTTTTAAAAGCTTTACCTCTTGTATTAAAAATCCTTTTCTTATCATCAGAGTATTGTTTTAAAGCTAGATTTAAATAATTAACAAGTGGTGGTTCTTTTACAATATCAATTAATTGGAATTCGAAATCTTTGCTTTTAAGCCACTTTTCAGCTTTTCTGCAAGTAGAGCATTTTAAATAACTATAAAAAATTATTTTTTTCAATTTATTCAATTTAATTTACTAATTTTTGATTTCTTAAGTACTTTATAGTTTTTCTTTTTTAGGGGTATACAACTTTTCAATAAATTTTCAACAACATCAAAATCCCTCCAACCGTCAATTTGAACTATTCTTCCATCAAGTCCCTTACTTGTTCTAAAAAATTCAGCAACATCCTCAAGCTGATTAGGAGCAATTTGATTAATACTAACTATATTGTCCTGCCTAGGATTAGCTATGGGCACACACAAAAGTTTTCCATCATATGCACCACAATCATGCATATCCAAAACTCCAATAGGTCTAGCTTTTATTAAACAGCCCGCAAAAGTAGGTTCATCCATTATCACCATTGCATCAAGAGGAGCACCATCATCAGCAAGGGTATTTGGGATAAAACCATAATCAAAAGGGTACCTAACTGAAGAATGCAATACTCTGTCTAAGGCCATAATTCCTGCATCAGAGCAATATTCATATTTATTCCTACTCCCTGCAGGTATTTCAACAACAATATTTACAATTCCCTTCATTGGAGATGGAGGTATTGAACTAAGGTCCATCTTTTTTAAAATCGTGATTATGAATTATCTCGTTTCCTTGAGATGGAGGTCTTCCAATTAAAACGCTTATTGAAGGTAAAAAAATTGTCAATAAGGCAAAAATAATACCTAAAGATGTTATTGATAAACTCCTTATACTTAAGGGGTCATCATCATCTCTTTCAAAATCACTTCGAGCAGAATCATGAGAAGATTCTTCGCTTGATTTACTTTGAATAAACTGCTTTGATTTCGTGTAACTCAAGAACTCTTAATTGGTAAAGATTAAGGAGATAATTAAACATCATTATCCTACATTCAAAATGTCAATAAATCAAAACATTGATTTGTAACTTTTTAATTACTCTTTTTCTAGCAATGACCTGATAGATTTTAGTTCCTCTAATATTTGCACCATTATATTTTGCGCAGCTGAGGAAGGAGTATTAAAGACCTCTACAGTAACCTCCTTAATTCTTAAAATATCTTTTGCAAATCTTGCTACTTCGTTAGGATGGAATTTCAAAGGATCTTTTTGATCAGTTCTAAATTCGGGATTTAATTTTCTTGGATTAAAGCTAGGATTTAGATTTCTTAAATCTGTATTTGTATACCTATAGACAGAAGCTCTTGATCTGTTTAAGAATTTTTGAACTTCATCAATACCTACTAATTCCTCTTCGCTAGAAATATTGGAATCTATATTTTCCATAAACTTAAGAAAATGTTTTAGTAATAATGAATTTTTTAAAAGAGTTTGAACTTCATTACTGAAGAAGTTAGCAGAAACAATATTGTTAGACTAGCCGCGTTGAGGGACTCAAGACACTTTAGATTATTTTTTCAACTTAATTGATAAAATTAAATAATATTAAGTATTTTTTTGTATGCGCGTGACAACCTCATTTCCTCTGGGGACACTTCGTGACACACCTTCTGAAGCTGAGATCATTTCACATCAATTACTTTTAAAAGCTGGTTATATTCGCAGAGTTAATAGCGGTATTTATGCATACATGCCAATGATGCTTAGAGTTATTGAAAAAATATCCGCAATAATTGAGAGAGAACTTAATAGTATTGGCTGTACAAAATTACTATTACCCCAACTTCATCCTGCAGACTTATGGAGAAAAAGTGAAAGGTGGGAAGGATATACTGCAGGGGAAGGAATAATGTTTAATCTCAAAGATAGACAAGGTAAAGAATTTGGTTTAGCTCCAACTCATGAAGAGGTGATCACGAGCATTGCATCAGAGACCATCAACTCCTATAAGCAATTACCTCAATGTTTTTATCAAATTCAGACAAAATTTAGAGATGAAATAAGACCAAGGTTTGGATTGATGAGAAGTAGAGAATTTATAATGAAAGATGGTTATTCTTTTCATTCATCAGAAAAAGATCTGGCTTCTTTCTATGAAAAAGTGGGCAATGCCTATGAAAATATTTTTAAATCTTGTGGACTACAGACAGTAGGGGTGGAAGCTGATAGTGGAGCAATTGGCGGTGCTTCATCTAAAGAATTTATGGTCACTGCTGATGCTGGGGAAGATTCCATTTTGTTTACTCAAAGTGGTTCTTATGCTGCAAATATTGAAAAAGCTGTTTCTCTACCCTCTCAACCTGTTCCACTAAAAGATAATATTGCAGAGTGGTTGGAAACACCTCATCAGAAAACAATCCTAGAAGTTTGCGATAAGAATAATTTACACCCTAGTCAGATTATTAAAGTAGTAATATTCCTTGCACAGTTCGAAGGTGAATTTGAAGTTCCAATTCTTGCTTGCATAAGAGGCGATCAACACATTAATGAAATAAAGCTTTTTAACTTAATCAATAAACTTCATAATTTCAATCTAATTAATCTTAAAAAGATTGAAGACAATAATACTATCGAAAAAAATCTAGTTGATTTTCCCTTAGGTTTTATCGGGCCAGATTTAGATAATAAAACTATTAAAGCTAGTTCTAATTGGGATAAAAAATGGACAAGAATAATTGACCCTTCTGCAAGTGAGCTTTCAAAGTTCATAAGTGGTGGGAATAAAGTTAATTTCCATAAAGTTTTTCAAGAATTTTCTTTTGATTCGAAAGAATATCTAATTGGGGATATCAGGAATGCCAAAAAAGGAGATAAAATAAGTAATTCTAATGATGAGGAACTTAAAGAAAAAAAAGGTATCGAGATTGGACATATTTTCCAACTAGGTCAAAAATATAGTGAAAAATTAAATGCAAAGTTCTCTGATAAGGATGGTCAGTTAAAAAATTTATGGATGGGTTGTTATGGAATAGGAGTGACAAGAATAGCTCAAGCTGCTATCGAACAGAATCATGATCAAAAGGGGATTTGTTGGCCTATCCAGATTTCTCCTTTTGAAGTTATTATTATTCCAACAAATCTAAAAGATCCTATTCAAAGTGAACTTACTGAGCAAATTTATAACAATTTTTTAATTAACAAAATTGATGTCCTTCTTGATGACAGAAACGATAGGGCTGGAGTGAAATTTAAAGATGCAGAATTAATTGGTATTCCTTTTCAGATAATTATCGGCAGAGATTCAGTTAATAGAGAAGTAGAACTTTTATCAAGAACAAATAATACTAAGTTTAAAATTAGTACCGATAAATTGTTAGAAACATTTATTTCTGAATCAGAAATAATGTACAATAAAAATTCTTGAGGCTTATTTTTTTGGGAGCTAGGTTATGTTACTGAAATGGACATCAAAAATACTTTTTAAAAATCTCTTCAAAGCAATATCTTTTTCAATATCCTTAATTATTGTTTTTACACTATTTAGTTCCCCTTCTATAGCTGCAAAAACCTCTATGACAGGTGACTACACAAAAGATACAATTTCAGTTGTCAAAACATTACAAACAGCTGTTGATACTCCAAAAGATTCTCCAAATAAAGATGAAGTAAGAAGTGAGGCTCTTACACTTATAACTGACTATATTTCCAGATACAGAAATAGAGGGATGGTGAATAAAACACAATCATTTACCACCATGCAAACAGCATTAAATGCTATGGCAGGTCATTACAAAAACTTTGCAAGTAGACCTTTACCAGATAAACTTAAAGAGCGTTTAACCAAAGAATTTTCTCTTGCTGAAAAAATGGTTCTAAGAGAAAGTTGATACAATTCATTTACTTTTTAAAAGTAAACCAAGATTTTTGAATATATTAAATATTCGCACAAAAATAATGCTCTTCTAAAATTGGCCAATGTTGTTGTAATCGGAGCCCAATGGGGTGACGAAGGAAAAGGTAAAATAACTGATTTACTTAGTCGTTCGGCAGATGTTGTCGTTCGCTACCAAGGTGGAGTAAATGCAGGTCATACTATAGTTGTAGATGATAAAGTCTTAAAATTACATTTAATTCCCTCAGGAATACTTTATAAAAATACTTCTTGTCTAATTGGGTCAGGAACTGTAGTAGATCCCAAAATCTTGCTTAAAGAGATTGATATGTTAATTGATAATGGAATTGATATCTCAGGATTAAAAATTTCATCAACATCGCATGTAACAATGCCCTACCATCGAATTTTAGATGAAGTGATGGAGGCGGATAGAGGGTCAAACAAAATAGGGACAACTGGTCGTGGTATTGGGCCAACTTATGCGGACAAGTCACAAAGAAATGGAATTAGAATAAGAGACTTGCTTAATAAAGAACGGCTAAAGGATGTGATCGAAATTCCATTAAGAGAAAAAAACGGTCTACTAGAAAAAATCTATGGCATTAAACCACTTAAATTAGAAGATATTCTTGAAGAATATCTTGATTATGGGGAAAGATTATCAAAGCATGTTGTGGACTGTACGAGAACTATCCATGCAGCCTCAAAAAACAAGAAGAATATTCTTTTTGAAGGTGCTCAAGGGACTCTACTTGACTTAGATCATGGGACTTATCCTTTTGTTACCTCATCAAACCCTATATCAGGAGGTGCATGTATTGGTGCTGGAGTGGGTCCAACTTTAATTGATAGAGTCATAGGTGTCGCGAAGGCTTACACAACAAGAGTAGGAGAAGGGCCATTCCCAACGGAATTGCAAGGGAGTATTAATGATCAACTCTGTGATAGAGGCAGTGAATTTGGAACTACTACTGGTAGAAGGAGAAGATGTGGGTGGTTTGATGGAGTTATTGGTAAATATGCTGTATCTGTAAATGGTCTTGATTGTTTAGCGGTTACGAAACTAGATGTGTTAGATGAATTAGATGAGATCCAAGTTTGTATTGCATATGATCTCGATGGAGAGGAAATAGACTACTTTCCTACAAATTCAGATGACTTAAAAAAATGTAAGCCAATCTTCAAAAAATTAAAAGGTTGGCAATGTTCAACTGCAGATTGCAGAAAACTATCTGATCTCCCACAAAATGCTATGAATTATCTAAGATTTTTAGCTGAATTAATGGAGGTTCCAATTGCCATTGTTTCGTTGGGGGCGAATAGAGATCAAACTATAGTAATTGAAGACCCTATTCATGGTCCTAAAAGAGCACTTCTAAGGTAATTTAGTTCAACATTAATGAAGGAATCCTTTAGACATTTTGAACATAATAAAACGGTTGATCTCATTGGTCTGGGCAACGCAATAGTAGATATTATTGTAAACATTGAAGATGAGTTTCTTGAGATAAATAATCTGGATAAAGGATCAATGAATCTAATTAACTCTGATGAATCTCTGAGATTGTTAGAAAATTGCAAAGTGATCAAACAAATATCAGGGGGATCCTCAGCAAATACCGTTGTTTGTTTAGCAGAATTAGGTAATCAAGTTCAGTTTATTGGAAGGGTGAAAAATGATCAATTTGGGAATTTCTTTTCTGAAGATATTAAACAAAGTAAAACTATATTTAATACTCCACCAACTATTGAAGGTGCTTCAACAGCGCATTCAATTATTTTGATTACACCAGATGCACAAAGAACTATGTGCACTTACCTAGGAGCATCTATAGAGTTTGAAACAGAAGATATTGACTTTACTGTAATTAAGGAAAGTAAATACTTATATTTAGAGGGGTATTTATGGGACAGCGAATTAGCTAAAAAAGCTTTTATTAAAGCCGCCCAAATTGCAAAAAAATCTAATACAAAAATAATCCTCTCATTGTCTGATTCATTTTGTGTAGAAAGACACCGTCAGAGTTTCTTGGAATTAATTGATGAATATGTAGATATTGTTTTTTGTAATGAATCCGAGGTGTTAAGTCTATTTAAAAATGATAAATTAGCAAGCTGCCAAGAAGATCTATCTTCCTTATGTGAATTAGTCATAGTAACTCTTGGAAGAAATGGTTCTCTTATAGTTAACAAAAATAATTTTGAAATAATTGAGTCAATAACGAAAGGCAAGATTATTGATACTACAGGAGCGGGAGATATCTATGCGGGAGGATTTATCCATGGATTAATAAACAATTGTTCCCTAAAAAAATGCGGAGAGATAGCTTCAATTTGTTCAGGACAAATAATTACGCAATTAGGATCTAGACCAGATATTGATCTTAAAGAGTTAATAAAATGAATTTAATCAAATACTCTTATTCAACCAATCATAATATTTCATCTCAGCATTGTATTTTTTGTAAATAATTTGAGGGACATCATATGTGGAATTTTTATTTAAGAATTCAATTAAATAATCTTTAAATTCTAGTTTACTTTTTATTGTAATTTCAAACTCTTTATTTTCTTCAATATCATCATCCCACTTATAAATTGAAAAAATTTGCCTTATCGAAACACAAGCTGCAAGTCTATTTTGTATTAGCAATTTAGCCATTCGCAAAGCATTTGCGTTATTCGATTCAGTTGTGATCATGACTAATACTTCCATAATGAATTAAACATCAATATGTTTTAATTATGTGATTTATCAAATTGTGATATTGATCAAAAGAGTAAGAATAATCATTTTTGACTTTCGGCCTTTTAACCAAAAATAACTTCATTTTACTGCCAGAAACTACACCCTCCCAGTTTTTCTGAGAATAACTTCCAGATTCTCTGCATAGAACATAATCTATCTCCCAAAAATCACAAAGTTTTTTTTCTAAAATTCTTTTATTATTTTTACTTGGTTCAAGTATCGCTATGTTTGAATTTTTAATACATGATCCAAAAGCTTTAGTTATACTCTCATAAGTTGGAAGTACCCTTGTAAATACATTTGCATTACAATTCATATAGTAATTAGCTGTATCGTTAAGGAATCTTGATCCTATTGCCAGAAGAATATTCTTATTTTCTATATCAACGTTATTTATATCCTTTAAATTATTAATATAAAAAAAATTATTAGTGTTATTTACTAGAGATTTCCTCTCAAATAGTAAGAGAGGTATATTAATCTCTTTACATGCATTATTAAGATTTTTAGAAATTATTAGAGCAAACGGATGAGTAGCATCGACAACGCATGTGATTTTATTTTTATTTATGAAATTAATTATTTGATCTTTGTTATTTAATTTACCCGTAATGATATGTAACTTTGGATTTTCAATATAAGCTTGCCCTGCTTTATAAGTTAAAACACTTGTAAAGACTGAATAATTAAGTTCAAGAAGCCTATTAGCTATTACAGGTCCATCCGAAGTTCCTGATAGGATCCAAACATTTTTATAGCAATTTTCTTGATTCTGCATCAGTATGTCTTTAATTAAATAGTAAAGAATGAATCATTGTTTAATTCAGGCGGTAATTAATAGCGCTCCCCAAATGAGGTATACCAAAGAAAACCAAACTCCAATTGCAGAAATGATTGTTAATTTTAAAGGATTACGTAGTGAAGATCCAACCAGAGATCTCAAGATCATAGGATGGGGAAATATTGCCCAAGAAATGGTAGATGAACTTAAGGAAGGGCAAAATATTGTTATTGAGGGACGTCTAAAGATGAATTCTGTCACTAGAAAAGACGGAACAAAAGAAAAGCAACCAGAACTAACAGCTTCAAAGATTCATCAAATATCGCCAGTTGAAGTTTTTAATTCTGATCAAAAAGAAAATAATGAGTCATTTGAAAATAAAGAAACTACCAAAAAATCTAGTTGGGATAGTTCACCTTTAGTACCTGAAGTTGACGAAATACCTTTTTAAATCATATATCAACATTATTTTCTTGAACACTTATAATAAATTTGCTTATTTTTCTTTCAAGCTCGGCAAGTTCGCTTCTTATTTCTGGCCATTTACCCTTATCAAGATTTTCTAGAAGCCATGCTCTATCTTGATCAAGTTTAAAAATTAAATCTCCTTGATTTGCAGTATTAGGATCTTGCATAATACTTGTTAGCCCATTTAAAATTCATTCTACTAAATCACAATGAAGAAATACTTATCGCCTGGAAACATAATAGTAACAGCTGGGGGTATATTAGCTTTTGTTGGAATGACTGCTTATTTTACAGACTCAGTGAATTTAAGTGTGCCAACTTTTTTTTATGGAGTACCTATTTTTCTAATTGGATTAGGCTTAAAGACTTCCGAAATTCCTCCTGTAGAGTTATTTGACAAGACAAATTTTGCGACAAATAAATTTAATAGACCAACAGAATTAACTGCACTAGTTAAAGATGTTACGAGATGGAGGTATGGGATAAAAGCTCATCTTGAATCGTCATTAGAATCTTTAAATTTGTGGGACGAGGATGACCCTCCTCAATTAAAAGAAATAGAAGAAATTACAAAGGAAGAAAAAAATGGCCTCAGGATGCGTTTCGAATTAAACGCTGTCCCGTTAGAAAAATGGATTGAAAAACAAGAAAGATTAAACAGATTTTTCGTCAAAGGTCTTGAATCAGAATTTATTATCGACGATAATAAAAAAGAATTTGATTTTATTCTCTTTTATTGAATATAGGGATATATTTGTAAAAACCTAATTTCTCAATTCAAATCAAGTTTTAATGAATTTTAATAATGAATGATTCTCAAAGAGTATCAATATTAAGCGAAGCACTCCCATATATACAAAGTTTCTCAGGTAGAAAAATTGTTATCAAGTATGGTGGTTCTGTTATGGAGAAAGATAATTTAAAAAATGCTTTTTTTAGAGACATAGCACTTTTATCAACCGTTGGAGTTTGTCCTATAGTAATTCATGGAGGTGGACCAGAGATTAATAATTGGTTAAAGAAATTAGAAATATCTCCTAAATTTGAAAATGGATTAAGAATTACTGATCAAAAAACAATGGAAATTGTCGAGATGGTTCTAATGGGTAGAGTTAACAAACAAATTGTAAAAGGCATTAATAAAACTGGATCCTTAGCTGTGGGAATATCGGGTCTTGATGGCAACTTAATTCAATCTAGAGAACTAGGAGATGGGAGCCACGGGTTAGTGGGAGAGGTTACAAAAATCAATCCTGAAATATTGGATCCTCTTATTTCTAAGGGATATATCCCAATTATTTCTAGCATTGGATCAACCTTGGAGGGTATTTCCCATAACATCAATGCAGATTTTGTTGCTGGAGAAATTGCTGCTGCAATAAATGCAGAAAAACTTATTCTTCTTACTGATACTAAGGGGATTTTAAAAGAAAAAGATAACAAAAATAGTCTTGTTGAAAAAACTAATCTCAAAGAAGCAAGAGATTTTATTGATAAAAAAATTGTAACTGAAGGTATGATTCCAAAGACAGAATGCTGTATAAGAGCTTTAGCCCAAGGAGTCAAAGCAGCTCACATAATTGATGGGAGAATAGAACATTCATTACTTCTTGAGATTTTTACAAATTCCGGAATAGGTACAATGATAGTCGCCTAACCCATGAAAACTTATGAGCAAGTTTTAGAAACAGTAGAACTTGCTTTAGCTAAAGGTGAGTATCGTTTTTGCATTGAATTTCTTTTGCCCATAATCGAATCATTTCCTTTATCAAGCAAAGAGGGAGTAAATTTAAGAACAATCTTAATTACTGCTCTTTGTGGTATCAATAAAAAGGAGGAGGCTAAAAGGTTTTGTAAAGAACTTCTAAAATCTTACGATAATAAGACGAGAGAAAATGCAAAATATTTGATGGAAGTTATAGACTCTCCTGACATTAAAAAGCCAGAAAATTGGAACTTAAAGTTTGAAAGCGACCCATCAATCTATAAAAAATCTCTTAACTCACTGCGCAAGAAAAGAGAAGTATTGAAGAAAAAAAAATTTATTAATGTAACTGAGACGCCAACTGGTGAAACAAAACCCTTTCAGAAAGGCTTTTCACTGATCATTTTTTTAATACTATTATTATTAATTCCACTTTTAAGTGGCTGCGTTAAAATTGAGAATACACTTGATCTTAGTGAAATTGATTCAATAACCAATAATTTAGTGATAGAAAGTAAATACATAAAGAAATTTCCTTGGCAATTAAAATTTGAAGAGAAGATGAAAGATATTTTTCCTGACGCAGAAATTGAACAAGAAGAATCAACCTTTTCTTTGAAACATAAAAATCTCAATTTAGAAGACACAAAGCAAGTTATTAAAATCACCCAAAATATAGCTGGAGAGTTGGCTGGAGAATCAACAAATATAGAAATTAATACCACTCAAAAAAACTTCATTTTTTTTAAAAAATACTTTTACAGGTTAGATTTAGATCTAAATTCTATTCAAGGTATTGATAATTTAGAAATCTTTTTCAAAATTATTCACCCTAATAAAGCAATACTTAATAACAAAAATAATTCAAATTTAGAAATCACAAAAAATCTAATAATTTGGAATTTAAATCAAGGTCAGATAAATAGTCTTGAATTTTCTTTCTGGAGCCTCAACAAACTATTGATAGGGATATCTATTATTTTTATAATTATAATATTGGCTTATTTATTAAGATTCTATAGATTTAAATTAGGTTCAGATTTACCTCAACTTCCATCAAAGTAATTACAACTCTGCTGGATTAACGTCTATTGTTAAAAAAACATTTTTTGGAACAAGTTTCCATAATATTGATCTATCAGGTAAAGGTATCTTTGTTCCTTCAGGACCATGTATTAATATCTGCCATCTAAATTTTTTTCCGACTTTAGCAATTAAACTAGGCGCAGGACCAATTAATTTCCAGTTATTTTTCTTACAAAAATTGAGTAGATATTTTGCTAATTTTATTGCAATTGACTCAGTTAATTCATAATTTTCACCTGATAATTTAAGAAGGCAAATAGTGCAAAATGGAAATAAATTAGCATCTTTTCTCAATTTCGAATTTTCACTTAAGAATCTTTCATAATCTCTTTTCTGAAGATACGAAATTACCGGGTGGTTAGGTTTATATGTTTGAAAAATTACTTTTCCTTTTTTTTGAGCCCTGCCTGCCCTCCCAGCTAATTGCAAAAACAATTGTAATGATTTTTCTTCTGCCGAAATATCTGGGCGATGAAGCAACCCATCTGCAGCAATAACTACTGAAAGAGTAATATTGGGGATGTCAATCCCTTTTGCCAACATTTGAGTGCCTACAAGAATATCAGCATCGCCTCTAGAGAACTTTGAAAGAATATCTCTATGACCATCTTTCCCTGAGGTTGTATCCCTATCAAAACGAAGTACTCTTAAGTCAGGAAATTCTTCATTTAAAAACTCTATTACCCTTTGTGTACCTATTCCAAAAGGTTTAAAGGCAGTTGAATGACAATCTGGGCAACGATTGATCAATCTCGATTTATGATCACACCAATGACAGCTTAACCATTTTTTTCCTTGTGAACCGAGATGCACTGATAAAGGAACGTCACAGTTAGGGCAATTTATTAAATATCCGCAATTTCTACAACTTAAAAACCCACTGTGCCCCCTCCGAGGGATCAAAATTATTGCCTGCTCTTTTTTTAAGCGTAGTTGAGGAAGCAATTGTAATAACTCATTGGAAAAAATTTTCATATTTCCTTTCTTGAACTCATTACGCATATCAATAACTCTTATTTCAGGAATCTCATTACTAGATATCCTTTGAATCATTCTTACTAATTTAAAATTCTTTTCGAGAATACAATTTTTCCAAGTCTTCATTGATGGGGTTGCACTCCCAAAAATTAACTTTGCAGAATTCCTTTTTATTATTTCAATAGCAATCTCTCTTGCGTCATAACAAGGCATAGGACTATCTTGTTTATAAGAAACATCATGTTCTTCATCCATGATTATTAATCCTAGATTTTTCATTGGAAGAAAAACTGCGGACCTTGTTCCTATTACTATTAAAGGTTCATTAGCGTTATTAATTTTCGTCCAAACCAAAGTTCTATGATTGGGAGAACAGTTACTATGATATTCGTAAACTACATTATTAAATCGCCGACTAAACCTATCAATAAGTTGAGGAATTAGCCCTATTTCTGGGGTTAATATCAAACAACTTTTTTTCTTAAGAAATTGATCTTCAGCAATTCTCATATAAACTTCTGTTTTTCCTGAACCTGTTTCGCCCCAAAGAAGTAAAACATCTCCAGGTTTCATTGTTTGAAATTCTTGAAATGCAATTTTCTGCTCATTTGTAAGATTAGGTTTTTTCATTGCAATATGATCATTTAAAAAGGAATTTAATTTAGTATTTATAATTTTTTTTCTTTTAGATTTAACAAGGTAATTTTTACTGACCATTGATTTAATAAGAGTGTAATTAAAACCAGACTTTATTAATTCACTTTGCCAATTACCTTTTTCAGGCAAAGTATTCATTAAAAAAAATTCTTTTTTGGTTAATCCATTTTTCTTAATATCAAATTCCTTTTTTACTTGAATCCATATTTGATCTTTAAAACCTTTAGAAAAATTCTTATATTTACCAATCCAGCCAGGAGGAAATGCAGTTTTATACATTTTTAAATTACTAACCATATAAAAAGAGGCTAGGGACTCTATAAATTTTCTCCAAGATTCATTAATTATTTTTTTCTGTAAAATACTTTCAACAAACAAATATCTTATGCTTTTTACTCCATTAATATTTGTTTCATCATTATTGATTGTCGAAATTTTTTTTTTGGAGATCACCAACCCATTCAATAATCTCCCTCTTAGCCTCACACTTACAATATCTCCAATTTCTGCCCCAAGATTATTTCCATCTAAATAGTAAAAGCTTTCATTACTACCTATATCAAGCAAAATTTCCAATTTGTAGGAGATATTTAATAACTGATTACTTGCCGGCTTCAAAACTTTTTCTTAGTATTGGATTGTTGAACATTCCACAAAGTGTTTTTTGCACATTGTAAGTATCCTGCTCTTAAGGGAGACATGAAGCTTTGATCATTAACTGAAATTTCAAAAAATGATCTGCCTGTCTGAGAAATCCCAAGACTTTTTACTTTAGGTAATCTATAGCACTATTTAAATTTTTCAACAATTTAGAAAACTTTTCTTTTTCTCATTTTGTAAAAAAGTTTTTTAAGCATTAGGGGAACTTTACTACTAAATGTTCAAATTAGCCCTAAATAAAATTTTATCTAGTTAAATTCACCGTAGAAAGGAGTCAATTATGTGTCCAGTCGCAGCAGAATCAAAGAATTCCAAGCCTAGTTCAAAAAAAAAGATCAATAAAAAAATTAATACAAATCTAGAAACAGTAGTTGAAGAAGATGGAATTAAAAATAGTCAAAATTTGCAGACCTCTCCCGAGTTAAATGAAACCAGTATTGAGAAAAATAATGAATTTAGTGATTCTGAAGAAGAAGATAAAGGGCTTGGAAATATAAAGCTTGGCCCAAAAGGTATCTACACTGAAGATTCAATAAGAGTTTATCTCCAAGAAATTGGAAGAATTAGACTTTTAAGACCAGACGAAGAAATTGAACTTGCAAGAAAAATTGCTGACTTACTCCAATTAGAAGAACTAGCAACTCAATATGAGTCAGAGAAAGGGCATTTCCCATCAGTTAGAGAATGGGCTGAGTTAATAGATATGCCTCTTTCCAAATTCAGAAGAAGACTTCTTTTAGGGAGGAGAGCTAAAGAAAAAATGGTTCAATCAAATTTAAGATTAGTTGTTTCCATTGCAAAAAAATATATGAATAGAGGTTTATCATTTCAAGATTTAATCCAAGAGGGAAGTTTGGGTCTAATTAGGGCCGCAGAAAAATTTGACCATGAAAAAGGTTATAAATTCTCTACATACGCAACTTGGTGGATTCGCCAAGCCATTACAAGAGCAATTGCGGATCAAAGTAGAACTATTAGATTGCCAGTTCACTTATACGAGACAATATCCAGAATTAAAAAAACCACAAAAGTTCTTAGCCAAGAATTTGGAAGGAAACCTAGTGAAGAAGAAATCGCTGAAAGTATGGAAATGACAATTGAGAAATTAAGATTTATAGCTAAAAGTGCGCAACTTCCTATATCTTTAGAAACTCCAATAGGGAAAGAAGAAGACTCAAGACTCGGAGACTTTATAGAAGCTGACATAGAAAATCCAGAGCAAGATGTTTCCAAAACTTTATTAAGAGAAGATTTGGAAGGAGTATTAGCCACTCTAAGTCCAAGAGAAAGAGATGTTCTCAGATTAAGATATGGGATTGATGATGGAAGAATGAAAACTCTTGAAGAAATTGGCCAGATTTTTGATGTGACGCGAGAAAGAATTAGACAAATAGAGGCAAAAGCCCTTAGAAAACTTAGGCATCCAAATCGAAATGGGGTCTTAAAAGAATATATAAAATAAAAAAAGTTAAGTATAATTTTCAGCTTTAGAAACTTGCAAAAGAATAGCTTAAAATAGATTCGACTTTATTTTAATTCAAACTCAAAATAATATTTAATGACTAATTTTAAGCTGAAAATAGCTAGTAGAAGAAGCAAACTAGCAATGGTTCAAACTTTATGGGTCAAAGATCAACTAGAAAGGAATATTCCCAATTTAGAGGTATCTATAGAAGCTATGGCAACACAGGGTGACAAAATTCTTGATGTAGCTTTAGCAAAAATAGGCGATAAAGGCTTATTTACAAAAGAACTTGAAGCACAAATGCTCGTAGGCCATGCAGATATAGCGGTACATTCTCTGAAAGATTTACCAACCAATTTGCCTAATGGCCTCAAATTAGGATGTATAACAAAAAGGGAGGATCCTGCAGACGCTTTAGTGGTAAGCAAAAAAAATGAATGTTATAAACTAGAAACCTTACCTGAAGGTTCTATTGTGGGAACAAGCTCTCTAAGAAGACTTGCACAATTAAGAAATAAATACCCGCATCTTGTTTTTAAAGATATCAGGGGAAATGTTATTACAAGAATAGAAAAATTAGATGCTGGAAAATTTGATTGTATAATTCTTGCAGCCGCTGGTTTAAAGAGATTAGGCTTTGAATCAAGAATTCACCAGATTATCCCAAGTGAAATTTCTCTTCATGCTGTTGGCCAAGGAGCTCTAGGCATTGAATGTAAATCTGATGATGTAAAAGTTTTAGAAATTATAAATGTCTTGGAAGATAAACCTACCAGTCAAAGATGTCTAGCAGAAAGGGCTTTTTTAAGGGAACTTGAAGGTGGATGCCAAGTCCCAATAGGTGTTAATAGTAATATTGATAATGGACGACTTTACCTTACTGGTATGGTAGCTTCTCTTGATGGAGAAAGGCTTATTAAAGATCAATATATTGGCAATATTTATGATCCTGAAGAAGTAGGCAAAGAACTAGCTAAAAAACTAAAGCAACAAGGTGCCGAAGAAATACTAAGCGAAATATTTGAAAAATTTAGAGAAAAATAAAATTAGTTAATTTACTAATTTTGGATCAATTTCTTTTTTATATCTATCTTCACAATCTTTAATTACTTCAACAGCTTCTTCTATCCCAAAAAAGCCATTAACAGTACATGTTCCTGGTTTTTTTAGATCTTTGTAGTGTTCCCAATAATACGTCGTTTCTTTTAGCCAATGCTCTCCAAGGTCTTTAAAACTTGAAATATGATCCATTCTTTTATCATCTGCCAGAACTGCTATTACCTTATCATCCACCTCTCCCCCATCATCAAATTTCATCACCCCAACAATCCTAGCCTCGACAATAGATCCAGGAATCAATGGCTCAGTTACTCCAACAATTTCCACATCAAGTGGATCTCCATCTTCATCCCAAGTCCTTGGTATACATCCATAGGCAAAGGGATAAGCAAGTGAAGAATAACCCACCCTATCAAGTTTAAGGTGACCCGTTTCTGTAATTAATTCATATTTATTTATAGTATTAGAATTCAATTCAACAATAGCGTTAACTATTGAATTTGAGCTATCAGTGAAAGCATTTAGTATGTGCAATAAATTTGGTGTAACCCTACTTGGAGGTTGATTTAGATTTGCCATCAAGAAATTATTTTTGTTTATCTTACAACCTCACACCTTACCAAATTATTTAAAAGTAATGTTTCAGCAAAAATCATTTACTTTAGACCTTAAGTGATTAATAAAATAGTTTGGTGATAGTTCTTCATTAGTTACAGCTCTTACCAACTCCATACAATTAACTGATCTGCCATATTGATGTATATTATTTTTTAACCAAAAGATGATCTTTTGATATTCACCTTTTTCAATTAAGTTGTCAATCAAACCTATGTCTTTTTCCATTTGATTTGAAATTTGTGCACTAATAACATGTCCTAACAAATATGATGGGAAATATCCAAACGCCCCTTCACTCCAATGAACATCTTGAAGACAACCTTCTGAATCATTAGATGGTTTAATTCCTAGGAGTTCATCATATCTTTTATTCCATTCCGTTGGGATATCTTCAGCAGGTAACCCTCTTTCAATTAAATCTATTTCAAGTTCAGTTCTTATTAATATGTGTAAGCCATAAGTCAATTCATCCGCTTCAACCCTATTTAATCCTGCTTCCAAATGATTAATAGATTTCCAGAGTTCTAAATGATTATTAAGAGAACATCCAGCAGAAACAAATTTATTAAAAAATCTTTTTGAAAAGGATTTGGATTTAACTATTCTATTTTCCCAAAATAAAGATTGACTTTCATGAATACCCATAGAAGTTGCTTGACCTAAAGGCCAAGCAAACCATTGATGACTTTGAGAGGGCAACCCCTGCTCATAAATAGAATGCCCCCACTCATGCGCAGTTGCTAAAAAACTTGATAATGGTTCACCTTCAACAATTCTTGTAGTGATCCTAAAATCATTAGGTCCTAATGTAATCGAGAAAGGATGAGGAGATTGTCCAACAACAACGAGATCTTTATCTCTTCCAAACTCATCAAGTAATTTAGAACATAAATTTTTCTGAGATTCTGGACTTAAATTCCAATGATTTTTTTGGGACTTGTTAATTGCTCTAATCAATTCTGGGATGGTTTCTTTCAATGGTTGAAAAATTTTATTCAACCATTTCAAATCTAATTCAGGCTCAAAAGGTTGGGCTAATGTCTCCCAAGCTGAACATTGAATAGATATTTGTTTTGCCTCTTCAATCCGCAATTTGACTAATTCTTCAAAGAAAGGGAGAAAAATTTTAAAATCTGATTTTTCCTTAGCTTCTTGCCAGCTTTCATACCCTTTAGATTTTGCCTTCGCCAGAGACTCAACTAATTGGGGATCTAAATTTCTTTCTCTATTAAATTCCTTCAATAAAAGACTAATATTTCTTTCTTTATCTTTTATGAAAAGTTGATTATCGGAATTTCGTTCAATATCTGCTAGTTCATTTTTAGCAGATTGTATTAAATTAGAAAATTCCTCGGAAGAATTTCTTTCATGCAATACTTTTGCAATATAAGTAAGTTGTTCAGACCTCCAAGAAGCACCTTTCTTTGGCATTCCAGTATTCTGATCCCAATAAAGTGTATTTTGGATTGAACCTAATATTTGCGTTTCTTTAAGGTAAGCACCCAGTTTATTCCAATGAGTTTCAGCCAAAGATTTAAATGGAAATTAAATTCATTTTAAGATAAAAATTTTAATATCTGCAGTAAAACATATATCTTTGTCCATAATAGAATATTGATTAATTAAGTTTTAACTTTAATGGAACAAATATTTTCAAAATTAAAATTCATAACCCATGGCGAGGGTTTTATTGACATAACACATGATTTAAATTTATGTATTGAAAAAAATAATTTTCATTCCGGAATTTTTAATTTAACTTCACTTCATACAAGTTGCAGTTTAACTATTAATGAGAACGCAGATCCAAATGTGCTAAGGGACCTAAAAAAGTATATGCAATCAATAGTCCCCTATGATTCCTACTTAACCCTATCAAAAGATAGAGAAGAAATATCCTATAAACATTATCAAGAGGGGGCGGACGATATGCCAGCACATATTAAAACATCCCTAACAAACACTTGTTTATCTTTAAGTTTTCAAGACGGGAAAATTATGCTGGGCACTTGGCAAGCGGTTTATTTATGGGAACATCGATTTGATCAAAAGGAAAGAATCATAAATATACATATAATTGGTGAGAAAAAATAAGATATTTATAATGTAATAAGTCAGATTTTTATTTAATGGAACCCTACATTTTGCAAGATGAAGAATTGAATGAATTAGTTGTCAAAATACCTGGCTGGGAAATTAAATCTAATCAAATCCAAAGAGAATTTAACTTCCCTAATTTTGTCGAAGCCTTTGCTTTCATGACAAAGGTTGCTTTAATCTGTGAAAAATATAATCATCATCCTAACTGGGAGAATGTTTATGCAAAAGTAATAATTAAATTAAATACACATGATTTAGGAGGTATTACAAATTTGGATCAAACATTAGCTTCGGAAATCAACAAAATTTTCGATCAATAAAAATATAAACTTGTTTTCAACTAATCAAAATGTCTAAGAATTTATTGCCAGTTACTATTATTAGTGGATTTTTAGGTTCTGGTAAAACCACACTTCTGAATCATATTTTAAAAAATCAAGTTGGTATTAAAACAGCTGTTTTAGTCAACGAATTTGGAGAGATCGGAATAGATAATGACTTAATAATAGAAGGCTCAGAAGATATGATCGAATTAAATAATGGATGTATATGTTGCTCTATTAATGGCGAATTATTAAATACCGTATCCAAAGTTTTAGAAAGAGCTGAAAAATTAGACTATTTGATTGTTGAAACAACTGGATTAGCAGATCCATTACCAGTAGCCATGACTTTTGCGGCTGGTGATCTTAGAGAAAAAGTAAGATTAGATTCGATAATCACAGTCATTGATGGAGAAAATTTTGATTTTGAAATTAATAATACAAGTGTCGCCTATTCTCAAATTTTATACGGAGATATCCTTCTTCTAAATAAATCTGATTTAGTAAATGAAAATCAATTAAAGAAAATAGAGGAGTTTATAAAAAAAATAAAAAAAGAACCAAGGATTTTGAGATCAACTAATAGTAAAGTTTCATTACATACAATAATGAGCGTGGGTCTTTTTGAGAC
>JAOOLS010000018.1 GCA_028408915.1 Prochlorococcus sp. AH-716-J09 | reverse complement strand
CTCCAAAAAATATATGCAAAAAATTGGGACTAGATGAAAAATCTTGCTGGCAATTATGTTGTGCAGCCGTTCTTGACGCCTCAAGACCATTAAAAAATGGACAAAATAGAGTAGATGATTTTAAAAAATTAATTAATCGATATCAAATTAGCTACATATAAACTAAAGACTCAATGATACGTTTACTTATTGCATCAATTCTTTTTTTTACTCCACTAGGAGGTTTTGCTGATGAAAAGCAAAGAGAAATTGAGAATGAAGCTATAAATCTTGTTATTAAAAAATATGGGAAAGGCTTAGAAAATAGATTAAAAGGAACGGGATTAACTCCCAGTTATCGAAGTTGGTATGAAAATGATTGTTTTGTAAGTATTGCAGCAGGTACATACCAAGAAGATACTTGGTCGGCAATGAAGTGGTTTAGCGTTAATGTCTGTTCTGAATCAGCTGAAATAATGGAAAGTGAATGAAGGAAATAAAACGCCTATTAGTTTTGCAGCATTTAGAAATAGAGGGGCCTGGTCTTTTTGAACAAATTGCTAAAGAAAGAGATTTAAAAATAGAAATTATTCGTTTAGATAATGAAAATGCTCTGCCGCAAACAAAAAAAGGTGACTTAATTTTAATTATGGGTGGACCAATGGGTGTTAAAGATATTGGAAGCGGAAAATATCCATGGCTTAAGTTAGAAAGAGATTTTATAAAAAAAGAATTAGAAAATGAGAGACCTATAGTCGGTGTTTGCTTAGGTGCTCAGTTGCTTGCGAGTGCTGCTGGGGGAGATGTAGAAATTCTTAAATATGGATCACCTCCAAAAGCATTACCAGAAATTGGATGGTCTCAAATTTTTATAGAAGAATCGAATAAAGACTTTAAAGCACTGTTTGAAGACCCTTTTCATGTACTGCATTGGCATGGAGATAGGATTTTATTACCTAATAAAGCAGTACTCATTGCTAGTAGTGCACGTTGTAAGGAACAGTTTTTTAGGATTGGTAATTTTGCTTACGGATTACAATTCCATATAGAGACGACGGGGGGAATGATAAATAACTGGATTAAAGAAGATAAAGAGTTTGTCCTTAAAGGATTAGGCTTAAACGGTCAGGAAATTTTAAAAGAAGAGAATAAAAAATATATTGATAAAACTTTTTCAAAAAGAAAGCTTCTAATAAGTAAATTATTTGAATTATTAGATAATTTAAAAAGGGCATAATCCATTAAAAAAGGGCTTGATAAAGCCCTGAAAAAATTTAAAAAGGATTTTTATTAGAAAATACCTGGAAGAATTTGACCAGTAAAATAGTAGGCTCCTAAAAGAGCAAACATTCCAAGCATTGCTGCTTTACCATTAAGCTTTTCAGCTTTTTCGGTCATGATTTTTTTTGCGAATTCCATAATTATTCGAAATAGATTTATATCTTTAAATTAATTATTCCTAAAAGTTAGATGTTGTAGTATTTCATACCTAAATCACTTTTTTTCTTAGAATTTAATTTTTAATTTATTTTTTATTTAGTAGTATTAGAAGTTTAAGAACCTAAAAGAGCTTTGCACTCCAGCATTTCTTTAGCAGCAGCTGATTTATTTGATCTCAATGAAATAATATCCGCTAAAAAGTTTGCATCATCTTTTACTCCACAAAAACGTCCTGAGCCCCATGTATAAAGCCAAGGCAAACCAATAAAATACAATCCAGGAGATTGTGTCACACCTCTTTCATGAACAGGGATCCCAGTTCCGTCAAAAACTGAGATATCTACCCAACTAAAATCACTTTTATAACCTGTACACCAAATCACTACTGCTAAGTTTTTGCATTCAATTTGAGTGCCTTTGACATCTTCAGTTGGTTCCCAACATGGAGTATATATTTCGCCTTTAGGAGCTTCTATATTATTTTTTGAAATCCACTCATCAATACTATTTCTTATTCTACAGTAAACAGAATCTGCTCCATCAAGATTTTTAGAAAGATCATTTGAAAATTGAATATTATCAATTGTTATCTCTTTAAGTCGCCCATGAAGATTCATCCCTTCTATTGCTCTCTTTCTAAGATCTATTTCTCTTCCATTATCTCTTCCAGTTAAATAATGATTAGTTTTATTCCTTACACTTTTAGGATCATCGTGCTCACCAATAGGCATTGAATAATAACCCATTCTGTCAAGCCAATCTACAACATCTCTTCCTCTATACATTCTGGGAGATCTTGGAGCACTCCCAACACTTAGATGAACTTTTCTTTTTTCAAAAAAAAGATCTTCAGCTATTTGACAACCTGATTGACCACTGCCAACAACTAGGACAGGTCCGTCTGGTAATGTATTTGCATTTTTATATTCTCTCGCATCAATTTGCAGGATATTAGTTGGTAATCTCTCAGAAAGAGGATGTCGGTTCGGAACATGATAAGCTCCAGTAGCTATAACAACTTGATCAGCTTCAAAATTTCCACGGTTAGTTGAAATAAAATATTTTTCATTTTTTTTAACTAAATGTTTTACTTCAATCCCTTCAAGAATATCAGCCTTTACAAATTCAGAATATTTTTTTAAATACTTAACTATATTTTCTTTATCCATAAAACCGTTAGGATCTTTACCAGAATATTGATAATCAGGAAGTGTGCATTGCCAATTTGGAGTCACAAGGCAGAAAGAATCCCAACGTTGTTCTTTCCAAGAAAAACCTACATAATTTTTTTCTAAGATAAGAGGTTTTATCCCTTTTTTTTGGAGTGAATGAGCAATAGACAACCCTGCTTGTCCCGCACCAATAATAATGACAGAACATTTAGCAGAAATTTGATTTAAAAATTCTTCAGCCATCTTTTGTGTTATTAATTAAATTCTGTCATATTTATGAGATTCAATTTGTTATAAAACTCACTAAAAAATTTTTTGATCTGAAATCTTAAGTTAACTAATTTGGTGATATCGGTTACATTCTTTTTGAAAATCAAGTCGGAAAATATTCTAAGTTTTTTTAAATTTTCATGCCATCCGTAACTCGTCCCGCAAATCAGCCTGGAGAATTCTTAGTTGATTATGAAGAAAAAGTATTCCCAGATGTTAAAGCCGAACCAGGTGAGAAAGCCTTACTAACTTTTCATACTGTCGCTTTTGAGGGATCTATTGGTCTTGTTAATCTTTTGCAAGCTAGTCGTCTTATAAACAAGGGTTTTGAAACTTCAATATTGCTATATGGTCCTGGAGTGACATTAGGACTACAAAGAGGCTTCCCAAAGCTTGGGGATGCAGCATTTGATGGTCATTTAAATTTTAATGCTCGCTTAGAAAAATTTATGGGTCAAGGCGGAAAAGTTTATGCCTGCCGATTTGCACTACAAGCTTTGTACGGACATGGAGAAGGAGCTCTTACACCAGGGATAAAACCAATAAGTCCTTTAGATGTTCTAGATATCGTTTTAATGCATCGCAAAGATGGGGCATTTATTTTAGATACTTGGACTCTGTAAGACATAAGATCCAAGAAAATGACTAAAACATTTAAAGTAGCTGCTGCTCAAGTTAGACCTGTACTTTTTGACTTAAATGGTTCATTGAATAAAGTTCTTTTAAAGATCCAAGAGGCAGCTACAAAAGATGTAAAGTTGATAGTCTTTCCAGAAACTTTTCTTCCTTACTACCCATATTTTTCATTTGTAGAGCCGCCAGTTCTTATGGGTAAATCTCATATGAAGCTATATGAGCAAGCAGTAGAAATCCCGGGTCCAGTTACAGACATAGTTGGGAAATCAGCTAAAAAAAATAATATCCAAGTTCTTTTAGGAGTTAATGAACTTGATGGTGGAAGTTTGTACAACACTCAAATTCTTTTCAACGAAAAAGGTGAAATTATTCTAAAAAGAAGAAAAATAACTCCTACGTTTCACGAAAGAATGATTTGGGGTCAAGGCGATGGTTCTGGCCTAGAAGTTGTAGATACTCAACTTGGCAAGATAGGATCTTTGGCTTGTTGGGAGCACTATAACCCTTTAGCTAGATTTGCTCTTATGGCTAAAGGGGAACAAATACATTGTGCTCAATTTCCTGGTTCATTAGTTGGTCCAATATTTACCGAGCAAACTGCAGTCACAATGAGACATCACGCTTTAGAGGCTGGCTGTTTTGTGATTTGCTCAACAGGATGGTTAGATTCAGAAGATTATGAAAAGATAACGTCCGATACCAATCTTCACAAAGCATTTCAGGGAGGATGTCACACAGCAATTATCAGTCCAGAAGGCAAATATTTAGCAGGACCACTTGATGAAGGAGAAGGATTAGTAATAGCAGAAATTAATTTATCACTTATTACTAAAAGGAAAAGAATGATGGATAGTGTTGGTCACTACAGTCGTCCAGATCTTCTTTCTCTAAAACTAAATACATCCCCTAACAAGGTATTTGAGATGACAAATAAGAAAAATTTCATCCCAAAAGATCTAAGTGCAAAAGACTATTTAGAGGAAATCAATCATGTCTGAAATAGGTAAAATTATTACTGATTTGCAAGTTAATGGGATAAGTTCAACTCCCAAAAAGGGCAACAGAGGTAGGAAAGGAGGAGCTGGTCCATCGGATCATAGAGCTTTAACAATTGAAGGAAAAACTGTAATGGTACCCGTTTATAATCACGTATCTAAGAAGTCCAATTATCAACTTTCAGAGGAGTCTGACGGACAATTTATTCTCCAAAATAGTGAAGAATCAAACATCAAGGAATTATCTACAACAAAAGAACCAAATTTTTATTCTTTAAAAACAAAAGATGGTATACCTTATAAATCGATTGCTCTTCTTCATAGCAAGGATGTATTAGCCACAACTATTCTCCAAAAATGTATTCGTTTCAGAAATAGAGAAGAATCTTGCCAGTTTTGTGCAATAGAACAATCTTTGAAAAATGAACAAACCATCGTAAGAAAAACTCCAGATCAAATTGCTGAAGTTGCAGAAGCAGCTGTAAGACTTGATGGAATAAAGCAATTAGTAATGACAACAGGGACCCCCAACACTAGCGATAGGGGAGCGAGAATAATGGCAGAAGCTGCTAAGGCAGTTAAGGCTAAAGTTGATATTCCAATCCAAGGTCAATGCGAACCTCCTGATGATCCTATTTGGTTTCAAAAAATGAAAGACTCCGGTGTAGATAGTTTAGGCATGCATTTAGAGGTTGTAGAGGAGGAGATAAGAAAAAAAATTCTTCCCGGCAAATCTGAAATTTCTCTTGAAAGATACTATAAATCTTTCGAAGAAAGCGTTGCAGTATTTGGAAGAGGAGAAGTTTCTACATATCTATTAGCCGGATTAGGTGATAGCAAAGAATCTCTAATAAATTGCAGTAAAAAATTAATATCTATAGGAGTTTATCCTTTTATAGTTCCATTTGTGCCAATAGCAGGAACTCCTCTAGAACATCATCCCTCCCCAAGTACTGATTTCATGATTGATATTTATCAATCAGTTTCACATTTACTAAATGAAGGCAACATAAAATCTGATGAAATGTCAGCTGGTTGTGCCAAATGTGGGGCCTGCTCAGCTTTATCCCTATTTGAGAGTTAAAAAATTATGTTTTTTATTGACCCCTCAAGTCAGGATATAGGCAGAAGTTTTAGCTCTGCGCCTTACTATTTCACACCCTCTGTAAGATCAGGTATCGGGATTGAAGAAGAAGATTTCATGCTATCTCCAAATTCAAATTCAGAAAACTTTTCATTTCATTTGCTTGAAGAGAATTCTCCCCTTATCAAAGACTACTGGAGATTACGAAAGAGAATATTTTGCGAGGAACAAAATATTTTTGCTGAATCAGATATTGATGAAATTGATCAAGTTGCGTACCCAATAGTTTCTTTGAATTATGGATATGGCACTCAAGAGAGAGTCGTTGGAGTAGTAAGAATTTACGAAACAGAAAAAAGACAATGGTACGGTGGGAGACTAGGTGTTGATTCTACTTTCCGTAAATTCAACCAAATAGGAAAAGGATTGATCTGGAAAGCAGTAACTACAGCAAATGGATGGGGATGCGATCAATTTTTAGCCACTGTTCAGATACAAAATGTAAGGTTTTTTAGACGACTCAAATGGAATTCAATTAAACAAATTGAAATCAAAGGAATAAAACATCACTTAATGGAGGCTGACTTAAATTATTACAAGCCATCAAAATTAAGCAGACCAGGCTCATATTTAGTGAAAAAGTGATCACAAAAAATGTTAGATAAACTTATCAAAAAATTGCAAACACATAGTGGTATTGAATCTAAAAAAGACATTCAAAGTGCTGCAAAAACTTTCTCACATAGCCCTTTCAGTGAACTTGGTAAATCTGCAATGCTTGGAGATGATGCTGCAGTAATCCCTAAACAATCAGGTATGTTATTAATGGCAAGTGAAGGAATTAGTCCAAGCTTGGTAGAAAAAGAGCCGTGGTTCGCAGGCTGGAGTAGTGTATTGGTAAATATAAGTGACATCGTTGCGATGGGCGGTAAACCTTTAGCTTTAGTTAACAGTATTTGGAGTGATAAAAATGATTTAGAAAAACATAATCAAATTCTTTCTGGCATGAGTTTTGCGTGTGAAAAATTTAATGTACCAATGGTTGGTGGTCACTCAAATCAAAAAAGTCCTTATACTGCTTTATCAGTATCAATTCTTGGACTGGCAGATGGTCCTATTCTCTCTTCAAGATTCGCAGAGTCTGAAGATGAATTATGGATAATAGCAAACAAGGATGGATGCTTTTTTAAAGATTATCCATTTTGGGATGCAGCTACGAAAGCATCTGCAACTTTACTTAGAAAACATTTTTCATTGATACCGTTTCTTGCTAAAAAAAATATCATTCATGCGGCCAAAGACATAAGCATGGGCGGTATAACAGGTACTGCAGTTATGTTTGCTGAATCTGCTGGAAAAACAATTGTAATTGATCTTGAGAAAATTATACGCCCTAAAGGGGTAACAGAATTTGACTGGCTTACTTGTTTCCCCAGCTATGGGTTTCTTTGTGCTATCAAGCCATCTAAAGCTAATTTTTTAAAGGAAGCTTTAAGAGCATATGAAGAACTAATTTGCTGTCATGTCGGCAACTTTAAAAACGGGAATAGCAGTGTTTATATCAAAAATTCAAATGGAGCAAAATTACTTTGGGAAGAAGATACTCCTCTCACTGGATTTACTCATGCAAATTAAATCAATAATGCTCCAATCAACTAAAATTTTCATATAAAACAAAGGAAACTAATTTAAAAATGCCAGAAATTAATTTTCAAATAAATTTACCTGACGGTAAAAAAGCATCTCTATATTCACCTTCTACAGTAATTTTAGAATATTTGAAACCTGGAGATTCCTTGAAAATTTCAGATTTTAAGTCTCTTGCTATTCAAGCTTTGCATAAAGCTTCTGAAAAAGTCAGAGCAAAATATGGTTTTGCGTGTACTAGAACATTAGAAGAAGAAGAAAAAATACTAAGTTGGATTTCTAATTATGATCCTGACCAACTTATTTCAATATCAATGGAATAAACTATTCAAAATTAGATTTACTTGAGAAAATAGAAGCTTAAATCAAGCGTTTCCTATCTAGACCTAACAAAATTTTTAAAAAGTATTTTTTTTCTCATCTCTTAAACAGAATACTTGCCAATTTATGATGCCAAGAAAATAAAAAAAGCAATCCCAAAAAACAACTATTTAAATAGTTATGTTACGGTTATGCTACATATATGTAGTAAATATCTTGAAAAAAACTTAATTTCAGCTCGATACTTTACATTTGTTAATAGTAGTGTTACATTAATTAACAATTACACAACTTCAATGGCTAATTCAAACGTTACTACTGAATCAGGCGGCAGACAGAATATGTTTCCTACTGAAACACGTCCTTATATAGATGAGTCTGTTTCATACGACAGCTACCCACAAAATGCAGAAAAAGTTAATGGTCGTTGGGCAATGATTGGCCTAGTTGCATTAGTAGGTGCTTACGTTTCAACTGGACAAATTATTCCTGGCATTTTTTAATGAGTCCACTTTCAGGTTTTTTAGCCGTAATTGTATTCTTTACAGCCATCCTCGTTGCTTATTTAACCAAGCAATTTCGAAACGAAAATTTAAACTATTCATCTTCTAATCAAATGAAAAACACAAACACAAAAGTCAAAACAATCGAAAAAGAAAAAGTTGTTGCTGAAACTCTTAACGGCAGATTCGCAATGCTTGGTTTAATTGCTGCGGTTGGAGCATATCTAACAACAGGTCAAATAATTCCTGGTTTCGTTTAAAAATTACTACTTAACAATTCTACAAATCAGAAAAATGGAAAATTCAAAACCAACTTATTGGCAAAACGCTGAGAGAACTAATGGAAGAATGGCAATGATGGGCTTATTTGCATTAGTTGTAAATTATGGCTTATTCGGATGGATAATCCCAGGAATTTTTTAAAATGAATTTAGGCTTGCTTTTTCTTAAAGTAAATACTTTGGGGGTTATAACCCTTTCTGAACTTGATTGGATAACTAACCATCAATCTGAATTTTCAAGGCTAGATATGGCTTTAGTTATTAAAATCGGCCGTCTTATGGATTCTGGAGTGGTTGAAATTGATCATAGATTGCCTGTTTGATTTTTAAAAAATTGATCGTCATGAGTGTTTGTCAATAGGGATACTGACAAGCACTTTTTTATGAGAAAAAATATTTATAAAAAAAGAGATTGTTTTTTAGCTTAAAACAATCTCTCAATTACCTAATTCTTAAATGAAAATTTCAAGTAAGCTTTCAGATCTTAACTGATTTGTTTTTATAGTAAATCCGTAAAAATGCTTTTGTAATTTATCTTTTTAAACCACCTCTTTTTATCCAAAGGAACCATGTAACCCAAATAGGAGGAAGGAATCTGATTAAAAAAGAAATTTTATATATATAAAATGGAGCATTTTCACTTTGAAATAAATTCATCAAAAAGGAAGATATAGTTACCCAAATTAAAATTATTAATATATTTGCTCCCAACAAAGCGAACTTATTTTGTTTGAATATTTTTGGCATAAAATAAATTTTTTATACTCTTAATTCTAAATAATCTCGGGAAATAAATTATACATTTTCAAAAAAACTTCAAATTTAAAATCCATATCCAAATAAAAAAAGTACTAAATTTCAATCCCTCTCCAAATAACAATCCAAAAGCGATAGGAGGAGAAAATATTACAAAAAGAATAGAGACTAAACTAAATAACGCAAATGATCCTCTTAAAAAAAAATTCTCTCTTTTTGTTCTTCTTAGATTTTTTAAAGTATTCCACTCCCATTCGATAAACTTATAGAACTTTTCTGATAATAAAAAAAAATACTTCATTAATATTATTAATTTCTATCGGCTTTTCTTATTTATAAAATTAATTTCACCTGTTAGCAATAAACCTTATCCCCTTCTTCAGAAAGATAGTAAATTTTATTTTCTAAACTTACGAAGAAAGTTAATCCCTTATATTGTGATCTTTTAAATTTATCTAATCTAAGTTTGTGTAAATCCCAATTATCAGTACTTATGTCAGGATTAAATTCTTGTTCTTTTAAGAAAGGTACATAAGTTGGACTAATTGTTGTTTTTTGGGCTAACCCTCTATTTCGTTTTGAATAAAAAAGTAATAAAAATAGAAGTACAAAAAAAAGAATTAATAATATATTTGTCATTGTCAATTTTTGTAATTTGAAAAAACTTTATTTGGAGAATCAAGAACTTTTCAAAATAAATTTCTTAGTAAGTAAAAAATCCTATTTTTATATTCTTGTATTTTTGAATACTTATCAAGGGGTTACCTAAATCAGATTATAAAATGAGTCGCATTTTCAACATGACTCAAAATTCCATGAATACTCCTTATGCAAAAAGAGTAGCTGAAAAATTTAGAGAGGCTCAAAACTATTTAAAAACTAATGGTTTTAGTAGATCAACTAAACATTTACTGGAAGATATTGAAAATTCTGTTGAAAAATAATGCCAATACCACCTAACTTACCACAACTACAATATGGCTACGATGATGGCTTTACAACCATTGTTTTTGGGTTAATAGGAAGTTGCTTAGGATGCATCTTAATTTTATTAATTTCATTTTTTGAATTTAAATTCAAAAAGCAAAATAGTAAGCCTTAAGAGACTTACTAAACGTTAAATAAGAACTCCATTACATCACCTTCGTTAACAATATATTCCTTACCTTCACTTCTTAAAAGACCTTTAGTTTTTGCATTGGCAATTGAACCTGAATCAATTAAATTTTGATACGAAATAGTCTGAGCTCTTATAAATCCTTTTTCAAAATCAGTATGAATTACTCCCGCTGCCTGTGGCGCAGTCATCCCATCTTTTATTGTCCAAGCTTTTGTCTCTTTTTCTCCGGTAGTGAAATAAGTTTTTAATCCCAATAATTTATATGTTGATCTAATTAATGAACTTAATCCCCCTTCTTCTACTCCTAAGCCAATAAGGTAGTCTTTTTTATCTTCTGGTTCTAACTCTATTAATTCAGATTCGACTTGCGCTGATATTTTTATACATTCTGTATTTTCATTGCTTGCAAAACTCTGAACTGTTGATGAAAAATCATTACCTTCAGCTAAATCATTTTCATTCAAATTAGTTGCGTAAATAATTGGTTTAGCAGTAAGGAAGCCTAATTGCTTAATTATTAAATTTTCTTCTTCATTCAAAGATATTGATCTAACTGAAAGGCCTTTCTCTAGCTCTTCTTCAATTTTTTCTAGTAAGATATCTTCTTTAGCTGCCTCTTTACTAGTTCTAACCTGTTTTTTAATTCTTTCTCTTCTTTTTTGGAGTTGAGATAAATCAGCTAAATTCAATTCCAGATTAATTATCTCAATGTCATCCAGGGGATCTACCTTTCCAGAAACATGAATTACATCACTATCTTCAAAGCATCTTACAACATGAACTATTGCATCAACCTCCCTAATATTTGATAAAAATTTATTTCCCAAACCTTCGCCTTTACTAGCTCCTTTTACTAGTCCTGCGATATCTACAAATTCAATTTTTGTTGGGATAATATTTTGGCTAGAACTCAAATTACCCAACTCTTGCAACCTTTGATCTGGGACTGAAACTATGCCTTTATTAGGTTCTATTGTACAAAAGGGAAAATTAGCCGCTTGGGCCTTAGCATTTTCTACAAGTGCATTAAATAGAGTTGATTTTCCAACATTTGGTAATCCAATAATACCTGCTTTTAACATTTGAAAAAACTTATGGAAAAATTATCAAGAAAACATCTTCTAGTAATATAGTATTTACTTAACCAAACTTGGATAAGTTAATTATAATCGTCTTGATTATTTATTTAGTTCCTAAATATTCTCTACTTCTGCTTTTAAAAAGAAATGTTTGATTTAATAAAAAAAAATATAAATCTAAAAAGTGGAATTATATTGCTTTCTCTAGCTATATTTTTCGTTTTTATAACTAATTCCTTCAAGAAAAATAAGTCAAAAGATATTTCTGATTTTGTAGTTCAAGTTGAAAAAGGAATCCTCTCAGATTCAATTAATACTAGTGGTGAAGTAAAAGCAATAAGAACAAGCAATATTGGGCCTCGGAAGCAAGGCGTAATAAAAGAAATCAAAGTAGATGAGGGCGATCTTGTAAAAAAAGATCAGGTTTTAGCTGCTCTTGATGATGAAGACTTTATCTATAAAATTGAAGAACTTGAATTAAATGTAGAAAAACAAAAATCTGAATTTTTAAGAAGAGAATATTTATATCAAGAAGGCGCAGTAAGTAAAGAAGACTATGAAAGTTATAAAAATAACTACAACATTAGTAGCGCAAAACTTAATGATGCAAAAGCTGAAAAAAGTTTCTATCTAATTAAAGCTCCTTATGGAGGAAAGATAACTGCAAAATATGCTGAGATAGGATCTTATGTCACACCAAGTACAAACTTAAGTTCAGATCCTAAAACCAAAAACTTTATTTTTGAACTATCAGAGGGCCTAGAAATTGTTGCTAAAGTTCCTGAGAGTGACATTGGCAGAATAAAAATAGGTCAAGAAGCCTCAGTAAGAATTGAGGCTTATCCCTCAAAAAAATATAGTGCCATAGTAAAAAAAATAGCTACAAGAGCTGTAAAAGATAATAATGTAACCTCATTCGAAGTAACTTTAAATTTTAAAGATATTTCTGAAGAAATTAAAATTGGAATGACTGCAGATCTTGAATTTAGAGTCGAAGGTAATGAAGAAAAAATCTTAGTACCAACAGTTTCTATTGTCACTGAAAAAGGTGAAAAAGGAATTTTGAAAGTTGATAAAAATAATTCTCCTAAATTTGAAAAAATCGAGATTGGTATTAGTAGTGGAAATAAAACTTCGGTCATTGATGGATTAGAACCTGGAGAGCAAATCTTTATTGATATTCCACCTTGGGCTAAGAAGAGAAAATGAGTTTAAAATCTGAAAACTATAAAAAACCAATTTTACTTTTAGTCGATGGCCACTCACTTGCTTTTAGAAGCTTCTATGCATTTAGCAAAGGGATTGATGGAGGTTTAACTACCAAAGAGGGATTTCCAACAAGTGTCACTTATGGATTCCTAAAAAGTCTTCTGGATAATTGCAAAAATATTAGTCCTGAGGGTGTTTGTATTACGTTTGATACCGAAAAACCAACTTTCAGACATGAATTAGATCCAAATTATAAGGCCAATAGAGATGTGGCACCAGATGTTTTTTTTCAGGATATTGAACAACTAGAAATCATCTTAGAAGAAAGCCTTAATTTACCAATTTTTAAATCTCCAGGGTACGAAGCAGATGATCTCCTAGGCACAATTGCAAATGATGCTTCTTCTAAAGGATGGTGCGTGAATATTCTTTCTGGAGATAGGGACTTATTTCAATTAGTAGATGATCAAAAAGATATTTATGTACTTTATATGGGTGGTGGTCCATATGCGAAAAGTGGAAATCCAACTCTTATGAATGAAAATGGAGTAAAAGAAAAATTAGGTGTTGCGCCAGAAAGAGTAGTTGATCTTAAAGCCCTAACTGGTGATAGTTCTGATAATATTCCAGGTATTAAAGGGGTAGGTCCAAAAACTGCAATTAATCTACTAAAAGAGAACGACACGCTTGATGGAATCTATCAGGCTTTGGACAAGATTCAGCGGAACAACGATAAGAAATATAAAGGATTCATCAAAGGTTCAGTTATAGAAAAGCTAAGAAACGATAAACATAATGCTTTTCTTTCAAGGGATTTAGCAAAAATAAATACTAAGGTGCCTTTAATTTTAAGTAACGGTTATGAATTAAAAAATATAAATCAAGAACTACTTTCAGACTCACTGAAAAAATTAGAACTTTCAACACTACTTAGACAAATTGATATTTTCAATTCAACTTTCAGCAAAGGTGGTTTTGACAAAAATAATGTAGCTAAAGAGGAGGAGGAGGCATCAAAAGTCGCAGGCAATAATGAATTAGAAAATAGTGAAAATAAAATCCCTAAAATCAACGTAACTATTGTGAATGATTTCGAATTACTTGATAAATTAATTCAAAGATTAGACAAGACTAATCAAATAGTTTCTTTAGATACAGAGACCAATAGTTTGAATCCAATCGATGCGGAACTTGTTGGGATAGGGTTATGTCTTGGAGAAGAAAATGATGATTTATTTTATATACCTCTTGGTCATCAAACAAAAAAGGAGACCTCCAATCAATTATCAATAGATGATGTTTTCTCAAAGCTAAGAAATTGGATAGAAGATCCAAAAAAAGAAAAGGCACTCCAAAATGCAAAATTTGATAGGCAAATATTTTTTAATCACGGACTTGATCTTAAAGGCGTAACCTTTGACACCTTGTTAGCAGACTACCTTCTTAATAATCAGGAGAAACATGGGTTAAGTGAAATTAGTTTTAGATTATTTGGATTTAAGCCTCCTTCATTTAGGGACACAGTTGGAAAAAATAAAGACTTTTCATTTGTTGATATTGATGAAGCAAGTATTTACTGCGGTTATGATGTTTTTCTAACTTTTAAGATTGTCAAAATTTTTAAAGAAAGTTTTTTAAAGGAAAAAGATGAATTAATCAAATTGTTCGAAGAAATCGAGATGCCTTTAGAGCCGGTATTGTCGCAAATGGAAATGAATGGCATAACCATCGACATCCCTTATTTGGATAAACTCTCAAAAGAATTAAAAAGTACCTTAGAAGATATTGAAAGTAAAGTTTATGAGTTAGCAGAGGAGAGTTTCAATCTATCTTCACCAAAACAACTTGGTGAGATTTTGTTTGAAAAATTAAATTTGGATAAGAAAAAATCACGTAAAACAAAAACAGGATGGAGTACAGATGCAGTAGTTCTGGAAAGATTAGCCGACGAACATGAAATAATCCAACATTTAATAAAACATAGAACTCTTAGCAAATTACTTAGCACCTATATTGATGCTCTTCCAAATCTTATTAACGAAAAGACAGGAAGAGTTCATACAAACTTTAATCAAGCTGCTACAGCGACTGGGAGACTAAGTAGTAGCAATCCTAATCTTCAAAATATCCCGGTTAGGACTGAATTTAGTAGGAGAATCAGAAAAGCATTCTTGCCTGAAAAAAATTGGAAACTTTTATCAGCTGATTATTCTCAGATCGAATTAAGAATACTCGCTCATTTAGCGGATGAAGAAATACTAATAAATGCTTTTCATAAAAATGATGACATTCATTCTTTGACTGCAAGATTAATTTTTGAGAAAGAAGAAATTTCTTCTGATGAGAGGAGAGTTGGGAAAACAATAAATTTCGGAGTTATCTATGGTATGGGGATAAAAAAGTTTGCCCGTTCAACAGGAGTAAGTACTCCAGAAGCAAAAGAATTCCTAGTAAAATATAAAGAAAGATATTCAAAAATTTTCAAATTTCTTGAACTTCAAGAAAGGCTTGCCTTATCAAAAGGTTATGTAAAAACAATTTTTGGTCGAAAAAGAGAATTTAAGTTTGATAAAAATGGACTTGGAAGACTAATAGGAAAAGATCCTTATGAAATTGACTTGCAATCCGCAAGAAGAGCTGGCATGGAAGCACAGTCACTAAGAGCCGCCGCCAATGCCCCAATTCAGGGTTCAAGTGCAGATATTATTAAAATTGCAATGGTTCAACTAAATAAAAAATTCATAGAAATGAATGTTCCAGCAAAAATGCTTTTACAAGTACATGATGAATTATTGTTTGAAGTTGAACCAGATTCTTTGGAAATTACGACGAAATGTGTAAAGAAGACTATGGAAGATTGTGTAAAATTAAATGTGCCTCTTTTAGTTGATATTGGAATTGGAGATAATTGGATGGAGACAAAATAAACCTTATGAAATACTTATTTTAAGATGATCAAACTTTTTAATACTTTAAGCAAAAAAGTTGAGGTTTTTGAGCCAATTGATGATGAAGTAAAAATTTATTGCTGTGGGGTAACTGTCTATGATTTATGTCATCTTGGTCATGCCAGAAGTTATATCGCTTGGGATGTATTGAGAAGATTTTTAATTTACAGTGATTTCAAAGTGAAGTATGTTCAAAATTTTACAGATATAGATGACAAGATCTTAAAAAGAGCGAAAGAAGAAAGCAGTTCAATGAAGGAAGTATCTGAAAAAAATATCATTGAATTTCATAAAGATATGGATTCTTTAGGGATAATGCGTCCGGATAGCATGCCAAGAGCAACGAATCATATATGCAATATCTGCTCCTTCATAACAATTCTTGAGGACAAAGGTTATGCATACTCTAGGGATGGAGATGTTTATTACTCTGTTTTTAAAAATAAAAATTATGGAAAGCTAAGTAATCAAAATATACAAGAACAAAATATCAATCAGCAAGGAAGAATGGCTAATGAGGAAAATAGTAAAAAACTAAATCCGCAAGATTTTGCACTATGGAAAAAAGCTAAAGATGATGAACCATTTTTTGATTCGCCATGGGGTAAAGGTAGGCCAGGATGGCATATTGAATGTTCGGCGATGGTTAAAGATGAATTAGGAGATACCATTGATATCCATTTAGGTGGTTCTGATCTAATTTTTCCACATCATGAAAATGAAATCGCCCAATCAGAAGCAGCCAATGGCAAAAAGCTAGCCAACTATTGGTTACACAATGGGATGGTCAATGTAAATGGACAAAAGATGAGTAAATCCCTTAAAAATTTTAAAACTATCAGAGAGCTAATTAAGTCAGGTATAAGCCCTATGACTTTGCGATATTTTGTTATGACTGTGAATTATAGAAAACCACTTGATTTTACTGAAGAAGCTTTAAGGAGTGCTACAGAAGCTTGGAAAAATATTAATATTGCCCTTTCTTTTATGGATCTTACAAAAGATAATTTTAACTCTATTGATAAAAATGAATCTATCGGAGAAGAATATAAAGAGAAAATAAGTTTTGAATTATCTCAAAAAAAGCTTAAATTTTCTGAGGCTCTTGGAAATGACCTTAATACAGCAGGTGCCATTGCAATTATTTACGATTTAGCGAAACCATTAAAAAACTTTTTAAACCAATTTCAAAGGGTTGAAGGTTTTAAAATAGACCTAAATGAAAAATTCTTTCTACTTGAGAATTTTAAAACCCTTGAAAAATTGACTGAGGTGCTTGGTCTTAAAAAAGAGGTTTTAGTAAAAGAAAGTAGGATAACAGAAGAAGAAATATCAACGCTTATTGATGGAAGATTAAAAGCAAAAAAGGAAAAGAATTATGCGAAGGCTGATGAAATCAGGAATTTATTAAAAGAAAAAGGTATTGAACTCATTGATCAATCAAAGGAAATAACAACATGGTTAAGGGTCTAAATTTTAAGAAAAAAACCAATTTGAAATTTTTGTTTTTTAAATACACCTTTAAATGGGAAGATATTAGAAATATCAGAGAAAATTGAAATACATTACTGTGCTCGGTTCTACTGGTTCAATAGGGACTCAAACTCTCGAAATAGCTAGTGAGCAGCCTGATAAGTTTAAAGCCGTAGCTCTTTCCGCAGGAAGAAATATTAATTTATTAACTGAACAAGTTAAAACACATAAACCAGAGGTAGTTGCGATTGAGGATGAAAATCTTATAGAAGATTTAAAAGATAATATTAATAACTTAGATTTGGATAATGCTCCCTTGGTTTTAGGTGGAAAGCAGGGGATTAACGCAGTTGCAGCATGGGATAAGGCAGATACTGTGGTAACTGGGATAGTAGGCTGTGCAGGCTTAATTCCAACAATGTCAGCAATTAATGCGGGGAAAAATATTGCACTTGCTAACAAAGAAACTTTAATTGCGGCAGGGCCAATTGTTATTCCTGCATTAAAGAAAAATAATAGTAGGCTTCTACCAGCTGATTCAGAACACTCTGCTATCTTTCAATGTTTACAAGGATTGCCTAATTATGAAAATGCAGATTTTTCAACAGGAAAGATGCCTAAAGGTTTAAAAGCCATACATTTAACAGCCTCTGGAGGTGCTTTCAGAGATTGGGCCGTTGAGGATTTAAAGCATGTCACAGTGGAAGATGCGACTTCACATCCTAATTGGGATATGGGAAAAAAAATAACTGTAGATTCTGCAACTCTTATGAATAAAGGATTAGAAGTTATAGAAGCTCATTATTTATTTGGGACCTCTTATGAAAATATCGAAATAGTTATCCACCCTCAAAGTATTATTCATTCAATGATTGAGATGGAAGATTCTTCAGTATTAGCTCAATTAGGTTGGCCAGATATGAAACTACCAATTTTATATGCAATGAGTTGGCCTGAAAGATTTAAAACAAATTGGAAAAGATTAAACCTAAGTGAAATTGGAAAATTAACTTTTAAAAAGCCAGACGAGTTTAAATATCCATGCATGGGACTTGCCTATGCTGCAGGAAAATCTTCTGGGACTATGCCTGCAGTCTTAAATGCTGCTAATGAAATGGCTGTTGAACAATTCCTCAAAGAAAAAATTTCTTTTCAAGAAATTCCAACATTTATAAGTAAAGCTTGTGAATCACATATGGAGAATTTGAATTTGAGTCCCGAATTGGAGGATATTCTTGAAGTAGACAATTGGGCCAGACTTTTTGTTGAGCAAGAAATTAAAAAAGGGAAAAAATACGTAAGTATTGGATAAAAGTGAAAATAAAAAAACATCTTCTACTATGCGCAACGCCCACAAAACAGAAATGCTTTAAAGGCAATGAAGGTCAAAAAACATGGGAATGTCTGAAAAAGACTTTAAAAAATTTTGAGAATGATCCCTCTACAAAAAACATTCATATATTAAGATCAAAAGCTGACTGTTTAAGGGTATGTAAGAACGGGCCAATTCTTCTTATTTGGCCTGATGGTATTTGGTATGAAAAAGTTTCTCCAGAAAAAATTTCTGAAATTTTTACCTCACATATTATTAACGGTAAGCCAATAGAAAAATGGATTTTCAAAAAAACACCATTTTTAAATAGTCCTAGATACTCATAAACCAGTTCTTTACGACTTCGTCTGACCAGCAGCCATTAATCGAATGAAAACCATTATGACCTCCTTTTTCAGTTACAAAAATAGTGAATTTATCAATAGATTCTTTTCTTAAATTCAAAGTATCCTTATATGGAACCCAGGGATCATCCTTGGCATGAATAAAAAGCATTTGAGGTAATTTTTTTACTGAATTTTGGATTCTAAATAGTGGAGAAGCTTTAATATAATAATCTTCTAAAGAATTAAATCCCCAACTTGGAGCTGTAAATTTTTGATCAAATTCTCTTATACTTTTTAAATTTCTAATTTTTATTCTTAATTTCTCATTATTAAGAATTTTGCCCTCATCATTAAATCCCTCCCATAATTGATTTTTTAAGCGATGAAGTAACCATTTTTGGTAGATATAATTTCTAGGTTTTTCAATACATAGACTACATGTAGATAAATCTAAAGGAGTACTCACGCAGGCAAGGCCATCTAAAAGTTTTTCTCCTTTGTTTTCATCGTAATCTAGGCAGGCATTTAAAAGAATTGTTCCGCCTAAAGATAATCCAACGCCATAAATTGGAAGATAATTATTCCTTTTCATAAGATCTTTGAAATCTGAATTAATCAATTTTTTAAAATAATTAATTGCTGAAATAACATCACTGGAGCATCTAGCACAATAATTTCCTTTAGCTAAATATCTCGCTGATCCAGATCCTCTTAGATTTAATTTAAGAACTCCAAAACCATTATCTGCTAATTTCCTAGATATTCTTCTTAAACCAAACCGTTTAGTTGAACCCCCTAAACCATGTGTAACGATTACAAAACCCCTAAGTGAGTTTAAGTTTTCAGGTAATTCTAAAAAACCTAAAAGATAATCACATTCAAATTTTTTAGAAAGAATTTTATTAATCGGAAATAATATTTTTTTATTTTTTTTTGATTTACCAAAATCAATAACAAAAGTATCTCTCAAAGTTTGTAAGTCGCCACCTATCCAAGGTAAGACTTCTCGAAATGGCTTATTTTTTACGTAATCTGAAAAACTAAAAGATATACTATTATTTCTCCCCAACTCCAAGATCCTTTAATTCTCCAATCAAATCATTCAGTACTTTTTTTGCATCACCAAAGACCATTGAGGTATTTGGCAGATCAAATAAATCGTTTTTTATTCCGGAGTAACCTGCACTCATACCACGTTTAATTACAAATACCGTTCTTGCTTCCTGTACATCAAGAACTGGCATGCCATATAAAGGAGAAGAGCTATCATTTTTAGCTTGAGGATTAACCACATCATTTGCTCCTAAAACTAAAACAACATCCGTTGCTGGAAAATCAGGATTTACAACGTCCATCTCTTTAAGTTGTTCGTAAGGAACATCTGCTTCTGCTAAAAGTACATTCATATGTCCAGGCATCCTCCCTGCTACGGGATGAATTGCGTAAACAACTTCGATACCATTTTGCTCTAGTTTTTTTGTCACTTCTCTTAAAGTATGTTGAGCTTGAGCTACTGCTAAACCATACCCAGGAACAATAATTACTTTATTGGCTGCCTCTAAAGTCAATGCGCATTCTTCAACACTGCAAGAAGTTATATTTGTATATTCTCCTGAACCCGAAGAGGCTGTACTTTGTGCAGATAAAGATCCTCCAAAAAGAACTGAGACCAACGATCTATTCATACCCTTGCACATTACTTGAGTAAGTATTAGACCTGCCGCTCCAACCATTGCGCCTGCTACTATCAAAAGCTGACTATCTACAACGAAACCTGCTGCTGCTGCTGCAATCCCTGAATAGCTATTTAATAAGGATATAACGACTGGCATATCCGCTCCACCAATTGGCAAGGTAACTCCAATACCTAATAAAGAAGAAACTATAACTAAAAGCCAAATAGAACTTGTATTGCCGTTTATCAAATCAAAAAAGGCTATCAAGGAAGCAACTGCAAAAACAATATTTACAAAATGTCTAACTTTGCTCTGAGTCCATCCTGGAGTTGACAACCAGCCCTGTAACTTTGCCATCGCCACAATTGAACCTGTAAAAGTTATGGCACCAACAAATATAGAAACAGATATTGAAACTTCGTTAATAAGTGACTTAAAAAAATCAAAATTTTCTTGGCCACTAGAAATAGGAAAAATAGCTACTCCTAAGGCCACTAAAAGTGATGACATTCCTCCACAACCATTGAACAATGCCACTGTTTCAGGCATGGAGG
>JAOOLS010000017.1 GCA_028408915.1 Prochlorococcus sp. AH-716-J09 | reverse complement strand
AGATCTAAGGATTTCTGTGAGGAGGGATACTCTAAGGCTTATCTCAGAGATGGCTCAAGATATGGGAATAAGCATTAATGAAGTTTTTAGTTTTTTAGCCGAAGATTCTGTCATCGATCTCGAATTAATGGAAGATTTAAATAAAATTGATATCCCAAGCAAGTGCAGCATTGATGATTTAAAAAATGCTCTTCTTAAAAAAAGACTTTGTTAAAATTTTTCAACTTTTCTATTTACCCAGTCAGATTTATAACCACTTTTAACTAAAAATCTCGAATACTTATTCAAATCATTTTTTTTAATTCGCCATAAATTATAAATCCCAAATTTGCCCAATTTTTGATGATTAATTTTTGACCATTGCTGTCGGCGGGTAGAGTATTCATCTATTACGACCAATAGAGATTTATACTCATAATCGGGTTGATCCTCATAATTCTCTCTTCTATCAGTATTTAGCCTTTCTGACAGATTAATTAATCCCTCTTCAGTGTTGGGTTCATAAAAAACTATTTGTCTCGAATAAAAATGTAATGAAGGTTTTCTTATCCCGATCATTGCTAAAGTTTCCCTCCCCTCGCGAATATCTAAAATTAATTTTGAGATATTTCTTAAAGGTAATTGCCTTGAAGTATCTGCTAATTTTCTGATTGGCGACATCAAATAAGATTGTCCCACTAAAAGTAAAATTTGGAGATAAAGAAGGATATTTCTAGATTTTAAAGAAAATAAAATTATTGCAAGCAGTGTAAATGAAGAGAAGAATAATTTGGCTTTAAAAATTATACCGGAGCTTATTAGTTCAGATGCAAGATTAGGCATTTCGGGATCATTTATTGAACTTAACCAATAATTTGAGAAAAAGAATGCCATTGAAACACCGAACAAAATTAAAATATTAAAAATCCATAAATATAAATAACTTTTACTTGAATTTTTTAAGTTTATAAAGCTATTACTAATTAAGATTGAGGCTGCTGGAATCGCCGGTAGCCAATAGCTTGGTAGTTTTGTAGCAGAAAGACTAAAGAAAATTAAAACAGATGTTAACCAACATAGAGAATAGGTATAAAGGGTGTCAGTGATATTGCTACTTTCTTTTGAACTTCTCAAAAAATCCTTAAAGGCCTTGAATATACCGTGATACAAAAAAGGGGTGAATGGTAATGAAGCCAATATCATTATGTAAAGAAAAAACCAGAATGGTTCGGCATGATTATTTACAACTGAGGTATATCTTTGAAAATTATGGTAACCAAAAAAATTGTCCCAAAAAGGCTTTCCCTCTTTTATTAGTTCTAATATGTACCATGGAGCACTAATAAGTATTGTTATTAAAAAACCTTTCTTAGGATTGATCTTGCAGAGCAACGTTTTCCAATTCTTCTGACTAAATAAAAAAGATGTAATAGTCAATAATGCTAAAACAAATGCAACAGGTCCTTTAGTTAAAATTGCAAAACCTAAAAATACCCACGCTGAAATACATTGGTCATTATTTTCACTTGCCATACTTCTCCAAAACAAAAGGAGGCTAATCCCCAAGGTCCCAGTTAAAAGAGCATCGCTCACGGCAGTTCTACTCCAGATAATTATTATTGGAGACAAAGCAAAGGCTAATGATGCAACTATTGGAGTGAGGAATTGCCTATCACTCTTCTGTGGCCAACAAAATAAAGTATCTCCAATCATCAACATTAAAAATAATGATCCCAAAGCTGAAGGAAGTCTTGCTGAGATTGTCCCGTAACTATCCCAGATCTCGGTTTTAGGCAATGAGTAAAAAAAACCCATTAGCCAATATATCAGTGGAGGCTTATCAAAACGGAACATTCCATTGACCTTTGGAGTTATCCAGTCACCAGATTCACTCATCGCCCTTGCTGCAGCGGCAAATAAAGGGGGCGTTTCATCCACCAGTCCTGTATTACCTAAACCTAAAATAAAAATAATGATCCCAGAAACTAAAATTATTACTGCGTTTAAAAGCCTTTTTTTTGTGTTCAGAAGAATCATTTAATATTATTTATATTCATGCATTACCTTATTAAGCCAGTTCACAACCTTGTTAGCAAATATATCTGCTGAGGCATTTTTTTCTACCCATTCTCTACATTTCTGACGCTTTATTTTTTCAATAATCTCTACATAAGAAAGCATATTTTTTCTATCATCAGGATCGGCAAGGTAACCAGTTTGGCCATGCTGAATAATTTCACTAGGTCCTCCCCTTTTATAAGCTACAACAGGCACCCCACAGGCTAAAGCTTCAACAATGACGTTCCCATATGCTTCATTCCATTTCGGAGTATTTAGCAACCCTCTGCATTTTCCAAGTTCTTTTTGTAATTCGTCGGTTGATAAGAACCCCATCCAATCTATAGCTCCTTGAGGAAATGATTTTTCTATCTTTGAGGCATAAATCTCATCTTCTATAAATCCCCAAACTTTTAATTTTTCGCCAAGTTGATTTGCCACATATACTGCATCCTCCAAACCTTTCTCCGGAGCCACTCTTCCAACCCATGCCAAGGGTCCCTTCACTGAATCTTGAAAAATATAATTATCTAAATTAAACCCATTCCCAATAATTGTTGGTTTTTTTATGAATGGATAATCATTAGCCTGCATTTTCGAATGAAAAGCAAAATTATTTGGATATCTAGCATATACCTTAGAGATTAAATTACTAATTACTGAACTTTCAGAACCCATACTAATAATATGTGCAATGGGTATCTCTAAATTTAGAGTCATCCAGATAGGCAACCAATCATAGGACATGTTCAACAATACATCTGCATGTTTAGCGATATCTAATCCCTTTTCAAGCATTCCTGCTAAAAGAGAATTGTCTGGGATGTTCACGGGAGAATTATAATTTTGATGCTGCCAACTAATTTGATCTTCACCTTCAACACAATGTAACTTTGCTTCTACATTTCTTTCATGTAACTTAGAATTTTTTGGAGCTACAACCTCTACAGAATGACCTAAAGAAATTAATCCTGAAACTAAAGAATTTAAAGTTAATTCAACTCCACCACCTTTACCACTACCCAAGAACCCTATTGGAGTACTAATCAAAACTATTCGCATTATTAGACTTTTTACAAAAAGAAACTAATTAAATAGTAGTATCAGAAAAATTTTTTTCCCATAGACTCTTTCTCTTGCTTACAAAAAATACTGAGATAAGAACAAACACCACTCCTATCCACTGCACAATAGTGAGTCTTTCATCTAACCAAACACCTCCACTGAGAAGAGCAAATACAGGTGTTAAAAATGCAAGAGTACTAAATCCAGTTATTTCCTTATTATTAGCATAGTAGAAAAACAATCCATAAGCTATTGCTCCTCCAAATATACTTGCAAATGACATAAGTCCCCAATCAAATATTGACCAATCTGGAATAAGTGTGAAATTTGATTTTAAGCAGTGCTTAATAATTAAGGGCAAACTCCCTAAAACCATATGCCAGCCTGTAACCGCCACTGGATCACTTTTAGTACAAGTGAATCTAATTAAAATTGTTCCTAATGCCATAGCTAGAGAAGCTGCAAGCATCCAAAGTTCTCCGAAGTTAAAAGCAACCTCACTCATAGACTTATCAGACATCAACCACCAATTCCCTAAAAATTCTTGTGGGACTCCTAAAAATACTATTCCTCCCAAGCCAAAAAGTAGTCCTAACCATCCTATTGGATTAATTAAATTCCCAAAAATTGCCCTCGCTAAAATAGCTACCAAAAGCGGTTGAGAATCAATTAAAACAGAACCTAAACCTGCTCCAGTTTTTTCAATACCATAAGTTAAAAACAACTGAAAAAAAGTGGCATCAACAATCGTAAAAACAAAAAACCATTTCAAATCGCACTTATAAATTTTTAAATCTCTTTTAAACAAATATGTTGTTATTAGAACAAGAATCCCTGCAGGAAGTAATCTTAAAGAAGCAACAAACTCTGGTCCAGCACTAGATACTAAAGGAGTCATTGCCGCCATTGAAGTACCCCAAAGTGCAAAAGGGAGTATCATTAAAAACCAATTTAGGATTGAATTCATTAGGTCTGCTGATAGTCTTTTTAAAGTAGTTTTATGAATTTACCTTAAAAGAATGATTTGGCCTTTTAGACGAAAGTCAAAAAAAAGAATAGCTCGTTTAGTAATTGATGAGCCTATTACAAGTTCAACAAGAGTTTCAGTCCTTAAAGCTCTTAAACAAATTGAGGATAGAGAATTTCCTGCTTTAATCGTGAGAATTGATTCTCCAGGTGGTACTGTTGGGGATAGCCAAGAAATATACTCTGCTATTAAAAGACTAAAAGATAAAGGATGTAAAGTCATTGCCAGTTTTGGGAACATCTCAGCATCAGGAGGCGTTTACATTGGTGTTGCATCTGACAAAATAGTTGCTAATCCAGGCACAATTACAGGATCTATTGGTGTGATTATAAGAGGAAATAATTTATCTGAATTATTAGATAAAATCGGCATTAAATTTGAGACTGTTAAAAGCGGTGTATTTAAAGACATACTTTCTCCAGATAAACCTCTTAGTGAGGAAGGTAGAGGTCTACTCCAAGGGCTTATAGATGAAAGTTATAAACAATTTACTGAAGCTGTTGCTGAAGGTAGGAATTTACCTGTTGAAGAAGTAAGGAAATTTGCTGATGGAAGAATTTTCACTGGAACACAAGCACTCGAACTTGGTCTTGTTGATAAGGTTGGAGATGAATTTGTTGCTAGGGAGCTAGCTGCAGAAATGGTTAATATTGATCCAAAAATTCAGCCCTTAACATTCGGGAAGAAGAAGAAGAAAATACTTGGACTAATTCCTGGAAGTAGAATGATTGAGAAAATTATCAATAATATCTTTTTTGAGTTTGACTCATCTAATAAAGTACTTTGGTTATACAAGCCTTAAATCGATTTGTATGAAAAAATGAAAGATGATTATAAAATTACATTTATCCGTGGGGCTACAACAGCATCTGGGAATTCTGTTAGGGAAATAGAAGTTGCTGTAGTGGAATTAATTGATGAATTAATTTCACGAAACAATCTAATTAAGACAAACATACTATCCATTACATTCACAGCGACAAAAGATTTAAATGCATGTTTCCCCGCTTCCATTGCAAGGAAATTTAATGGACTTGATTCAGTTGCCTTTTTAGACTGCCAACAAATGTACGTATCCAATGATGTCGATTTTTGTATCAGAATAATGGCTCAAGTTTTATTGCCTCCAAATTATGCAATAAAGCACCCATATTTAAAAGGCGCTTCAAAATTAAGGGCAGATAGATGTTAACCTAAGTGAAATTATTTTTCTGCTTTAAATTTGAATAGCACTAACAAAACCTTTAAATTCCATTTCCTTAATGTTAAAAATCACAAATAAACATACTCTTAATCTTAAAGTTTTAAGATTTCTTATTATTCCCACAATTTTAGTTTTAACTCCTTTTTTTAATAATATCCAAGAAGCTAAAGCGGGGTTGGAATTCCAGTGGGATCAAGACGATAGCTATAGAAGATTAAAGTGGTTTCAAAAAGAGAATAAAAAAAGATTTAGAAATACAATTTATTTTTTCTTGAGGCCTTCCGATAGAAGAACTGATCTCTTAAAAATTAATCTAGCAATTCCAAAGACCTTTAAATCTACTCTTAGTAATGAAAAAATTAGTTTTTGCAAAGTAAAAATAGGTGGTTTTGAAGGTAGAACTAAATGCTTGGAAGACATTCCAGCTGATTTCGAAATCAAGACTGATGAATCAGGTTTACGTTCACTAGATATTTACCCCTATAGCCCGATTCCATCTAAAAAAGACAGTTATGCAATTGTCTTCAAAATCTTTAACCCAAAGAAATCAGGTCTATATCAATTTCATTCATTTGGGCAACCTAAAGGGAAATCATTTTCAAGTTATTTAGGAAGCTGGACTATAGTGATCGATTAAATGATAAATTAAATAAGGATAATTAAACAAATGACTAAAAGAACTTTTGGCGGAACTTCAAGAAAAAGAAAACGTGTATCTGGTTTTAGAGTAAGAATGCGTTCTCATACTGGTAGAAGAGTTATTAAAAGTAGAAGAAAAAAAGGTAGAGAAATAATAGCTGTATAACTTCAAATTTAAATGGCCTTACCGAAGGATATGCGTTTAAAGGGTCACAGGACTTTCAATTATATTCACAAAAATTCCGTAACATATCATGGGAAATTAATGACATTTAAAGTTGCAAGACCAAATACAGCAATACTTTTAACCCATAAATTCACAAATACCGCAAACAACTTTAGGGTTGCAATTGCCATCAGCAAAAAAGTTTCAAAAAAAGCTGTAGAAAGAAATAAATTAAGAAGAATTCTGCAACAGTGGTTATTAACAAACATTCAAAAAATTAATAACCACAAACCTTATTGGTTACTTGTTAACCTTAAATTTGGAGATTTCTGCAATGATAAAAGTAGACTTTTGGAGGAATTTCAAAACTTAATGTCCAAATCTCGTCTAATCAAATGATTAACATGAATGAAGAAACCTTTTATGAAGGTGGTCCTGCTAAAAGTGATTTAATAATAAATCTACTAGCAGGGATAACTATACTTGGATTGCCATTTACCTTTGCCGCAATAGTAAGAGCCTTGTGGTTGAGATATAAAATTACAAACAAAAGGATTACAATAGATGGTGGATGGTTTGGTAAAAATAAATCACAAGTCTCATTAAGTAACATTGAAGAAATCAGATCTATCCCAAGAGGATTTGGTTCATATGGTGATATGGTTCTTATTCTTAACGATGGATCAAAAGTTGAAATGAAATCATTACCTTTATTCAGAGAAAAACAAAAATTTATTGAAGAAAATATAAATAAAAAATCACAAATCCCAAATCTCAACGAGGTAGAGGGATTTGCTACTAAATCCTAAATAAATTAATTACAAAAACCTCTTTTTCCTGTAAAATAAAATGTCTATTAAAATTACACTCTCTTTATTATCGTGATAGGGTTCATTTCTGAAAAACTACTTATCCCGATCCTAGATTTTTTCTACGGTTTAGTTCCGAGTTATGGTTTAGCGATTGTTGCATTGACAGTCGTAATTAGAATTGCACTTTTCCCTTTAAGCGCTGGTTCCATTAGAAGTGCAAGGAGGATGAAAATTGCACAACCAGTAATGCAAAAAAGGCAAGCAGAAATAAAATCTAAGTTTTCAGGTGATCCAAAGAAGCAGCAAGAAGAACTTGGAAAATTAATGAATGAATTTGGCAGCCCCCTCGCAGGTTGCCTTCCCTTGATTGTCCAAATGCCAGTGCTATTTGCATTGTTTGCAACACTTAGAGGCTCTCCATTCGCTGATGTCCCCTATAACATAAATCTCAAGGTAGTTCCACAGGACCAAGTAGCAGCAATTGATCCAAAACCTTACAAATCTCCTAGACACTCTATATTCATCACAGAAAAATCACACTTTCCTGTAGTTGCCACCATCTCTAGTGGAACAAAATTAGGGACAGATGAATCCATAAAAGTAAATTTACAAACGACAAATGGCAATAGCTATTCTGAAGTTTTATCTAAATACGACAACGGATCTAAATTCCTTCCCACTTGGAAGGTTTCTAAAGGATCCGAAAACCTCAAAGTTTCCCAGGACGGTACAGTAACAGCAATTAAACCTGGTGATGCAACAATCGAGGCGAAAATCCCTGGGCTAGCTGCTAAAAGTGGCTTTTTATTTATTAAAGCTCTTGGTCAAGTTGGATTTTATGTAGATGGAGCAATTAACTGGGATATTGCTGCATTAGTAGGTGCCTTTGGATTAACTTTACTTCTCTCTCAAGTTTTATCTAGTCAGGGGATGCCTGCAAATCCACAGCAATCAACTGCAAACAAAATTACACCAGTAATGATTACTGGAATGTTTCTATTTTTCCCTCTACCTGCAGGAGTTCTACTATATATGGTTGTTGCTAATATTTTCCAAGCATTTCAGACTTTTCTTCTTAATAAAGAAGCTCTTCCTGAGAATTTACAGAAAATATTGGACCAACAATTATTAGCCAAAAATGAAGTAATAACAACTTCTGCTTCAACGATCTCAGATAAAAGATTACCTTTTGAACCTAATAGTAAAAAATAGTCTGAATCTTACATAATGAATTCTTGGTGTAGAAATTTAGAATTACTCATAAAATCAAGAACCTCATTAATTTGGATCAGGACAAAAGAAGAGGAAAGATTAGAAAAACTGGTTAATTTCTCTTGTGAAAGACTAAACATAAAAAGATTCGTTTGCTGGGACTGTGTTAGCGGTATAAAAGGATTAATAAATGAAAAAGGTAAATTTTCTAACAATCCGTTAGGAGTTCTTAATTGGCTTAAAGATCAAAGTTCTGAAATCTCAACTATTTTGCTAGTAAAAGATTTTCATAAATTTTATGACGATCCATCTATAAATAGAACTATTAAAGAATTATCTTCAACGCTTAAGAAAACTAGTAATAATTTAATTATTAGTTCTCATTTATTTCCATCATCAGAAGAGCTGGATGAATTAATGGCGATTGTAAATCTACCTTTACCTGATCAAAAAGAATTGAAAAATCTAATAAAAAAAATTGCTATCAATACCAATTCAAATCTTGAGGAACAAGAATTAAACGAACTTTCTATAGCCTCAAGCGGACTTACCGAAATAAAAGTAAAGCAAGTCACTGCAAAGGCCCTTGCTCAAAGAGGAAAAATAAGTAAAGAAGATATTAAAGATATTCTTGAAGAGAAAAAACAAGTAATCGCAAGAAGTGAAATTTTAGAGTTTTTTGAGGCTAAATCAAGTCAAGATGATATTGGTGGTTTAAATGTTTTAAAAGTTTGGCTTAATCAAAGATACAGGGCCTTTTCTAAAGAAGCTAGAGATTATGGATTACCTATTCCCAAGGGCGTCTTACTTGTCGGGGCACAAGGAACAGGGAAATCACTTACCGCAAAATCAATTTCTAAGAGTTGGTCGATGCCGCTACTTAGGTTAGATGTTGGAAGACTGTTTTCTAGCCTCGTTGGTTCAAGCGAAGCAAGAACTAGAGAAACAATTTCAAGAGCTGAAGCCATGTCTCCGTGTATCCTGTGGATCGATGAAATTGACAAGGGCTTTGGTGGCGATGCTAGAAGCGATGGAGGAACAAGTCAGAGGGTTTTGGCAAGTTTGCTAACTTGGATGGCTGAAAAAGAATCTGCTGTATTTGTAATTGCAACTGCGAATGCTATCGATAAGCTTCCTGCTGAATTATTGAGGAAAGGTAGATTCGATGAGATATTTTTTCTTGATTTGCCAAATTCTGAAGAAAGATCAAGTATTCTGGATTTGCACCTAAAAAAAAGAAGACCAAGTTACAGTTTTCCTCTATCTACTATCATCGATAGAACAGATGGATTCTCAGGAGCAGAACTTGAACAAGCAGTAATAGAGGGGATGCATATTTCATTCTCTGAAGATAGAGAGCTTATGGAGAAAGATTTAATAAAGGCAGTTTCTGAATTAGTTCCTTTATCAAGAACCGCTAAAGAGCAAATTGATTTCCTAAAAGAATGGTCATCCTCAGGACGGGCCCGCTCTGCATCGTGAATAAAATTTAATTTTTAAAATATTCCATAAGTCAGGAATCATTAATTTAGTTAATTTTTAATCAAAAAACCCAAATAATTAATTGAGATTAACTATCTTAATTAATGTATAAAAAAAAAAGAGTGTTAGATCAAAAATTAATAAGGGAAAATCCAACATCTGTTGAAGAGAATTTATCCTTGAGAGGAAAAGTTTATAATATATCCCACATACACGAATTAACTGTTAAGAAAAAAGATATTGATATAGAAATATCCAATCTTCAATCTGAGAGCAAAAAGTTAAGCAAATTAATTGGTCAAGAAATCAGCAAATCTAAAAACAATGATTCTCCAGATTTAATTTATTTAAAAAAGAAGGGAAACGAATACAGAATAAAAATTTCTGAGCTCGAAGAGAAGCAAAGAATATTTGACAAAGAAGTAGATGAGGAGATTTATAATTTGCCAAATTTTCCTAGCAAAGACGCGCCTATAGGGAAAGATGAGAGGGATAATTTACAAATAAAAACTTGGGGAGATCCTCTAATAAAAGAGAATATAAAATCACACTGGGAAATAGGAGAAAGTCTTAATATTTTTGACTCTGTAAAATCAACAAAAATATCAAAAAGTCGTTTTATCACTCTTATAGGCAATGGTGCCAGATTAGAGAGGGCATTAATTAATTTTATGCTCGATTTGCATACTAAAAATGGTTATTTGGAGTTAATGCCGCCAGCTTTAGTAAATTCAGAAAGTCTTACCGGATCTGGTCAATTACCTAAATTTTCAAATGAAAGTTTTAAGTGTTCCAATGACGATTTATGGCTTTCTCCAACAGCGGAAGTTCCACTAACTGCGTTTCATAGAAACGAGCTTATTGATCCCAAGCAGTTACCTATTAAATATGTTGCATATAGTCCATGTTTTAGGAGAGAAGCTGGAAGTTATGGCAGGGATACTAAAGGTTTAATAAGACTTCATCAATTTAATAAGGTTGAACTCTATTGGTTTTGTGATCCAAGTAAATCTTTAGAAGCTCATAAAAAGATTACTTCTGATGCAGAAAGCATTTTACAAAAGCTCAACTTACCCTACAGATTGGTAGATATTTGTACTGGAGACTTAGGCTTTTCTTCTAGTAGAACTTTTGATCTTGAAGTTTGGCTTCCCAGTAGTAAAAGTTATAGAGAAATTTCAAGTTGCAGTAATTGCCTTGACTTTCAAGCACGTAGATCATCAATAAGATCAAAAATTGATAAAAAAAATACATATATACATACCTTAAATGGCAGTGGTCTTGCTATTGGAAGAACAATGGCGGCGATTCTTGAGAATGGCCAACAAAAAGATGGTAGCGTTAAGATTCCAGATGCTCTGGTTCCATATTTTGGATCAAATTTTTTAAAAACTGCTTAATATAAAAAAATGAATGTTTTAACCTCAATAACAGTACTTGGATTCCTCATATTTTTTCATGAGATGGGGCATTTTCTTGCGGCTATTTTACAAGGTATTTATGTTGATGGATTTTCAATTGGCTTTGGACCCTCAATTATTCAAAAAAAATTTAGAGATATTACTTATTCATTCAGAGCCTTTCCTCTTGGAGGCTTTGTATCCTTCCCTGATGAAGAACTGAATAATATTGACCCTAAAGATCCAAATCTTTTAAAAAATAGACCAATAATTCAAAGAGTTATAGTAATTTCCGCTGGAGTATTTGCCAACTTGATACTTGCGTACTCAATCTTGATTATAAATGTTACTACTGTTGGTATTCCATTTGATCCAGAACCAGGTATTTTAGTTTTAGCTACTCAACCTGAGAAGGCCGCCTCTCTTGCTGGTTTAGAACCAGGGGATATAATATTAGAAGTCGAAACTAGTACATTAGGAGATGGGGATCAAGCCGTTTCCACTTTAGTAAAAGAAATTCAAAATTCATCAGACGAACCAATTTCAATCAAAATTGAAAGGGGTGGAAGTTTCAAAGATTTAACTTTAGTACCAAAAAATATTGATGGTAAAGGAACAATAGGTGCTCAATTGCAACCGAATATAAGGAAAGAAACTAAAAAGACAAAAAACGTTTTCGAACTTTTTAAATACACCAATAATGAATTTTCATCACTTTTGGTAAAAACAATTCAAGGTTATAAAGGTTTAATAACAAATTTCTCCTCAACTGCTCAACAATTAAGTGGGCCGGTAAAAATCGTTGAAATCGGTGCACAATTATCTCAACAAGGTGGCACAGGCATATTATTATTTGCGGCTTTAATTTCTATTAATTTAGCAGTACTTAATTCATTACCTTTACCATTATTAGATGGAGGACAACTTGTTTTCACTTTAATTGAAGGTTTTAGGGGGAAACCTGTTCCAGTCAAGGTTCAGATGGTTGTTACTCAGTCCAGTTTTTTTCTTTTAGTTGGACTTAGTGTTCTACTTATTATCAGAGATACTAGTCAACTATTAATCGTACAAAGATTATTAAACCAATAAATAAATTTTAAAATCTGTTATCCAAGCTGTTAATATAGTAAATAGTTTCAAATATTCTGACTAAATGGCGAAAAAGTCAATGATTGCGAGAGAAGTTAAACGCAAAAAACTTGTTAACAAATATGCTGCAAAAAGGAAAGCATTATTAGATGAATTTAACGCTGCAAAAGATCCAATGGAAAGATTAGAAATTCATAGAAGGATTCAAGGTCTGCCAAGGAATTCTGCACCGAATAGAGTAAGAAATAGGTGTTGGGCAACTGGTAAACCTAGAGGAGTATATAGAGATTTTGGTCTTTGCAGGAATCAGTTAAGACAAAGAGCTCATAACGGTGAACTTCCTGGAGTAGTTAAATCAAGTTGGTAGTATATGTTTTTAACTTAAGTACATTATGTCTTAAGAAAAATAATACTTTTAGGAATTAAATCATTTTGAGGACATTTTTAAAAATTTTTATAGCTTATCTAAATAATTTACTCAATATGTCCCTATTAAATGTAAGAATAAACTATGTATAGATTTATAATTTAAAAAGTGGAAGGACAAAATAAGTCGATCACGTTTGACGGACGAGAGATACGACTAACTACTGGACTATATGCTCCTCAAGCAAGTGGATCAGTAATGATTGAGTGTGGTGATACCTCACTATTAGTTACAGCGACAAAAACTGCCAAAAAAGAACCATCAGACTTTCTACCTCTGATATGCGACTATGAAGAAAAACTTTATGCTGCGGGGAGAATTCCTGGTGGTTTTATGAGGAGAGAAGGTCGCCCACCAGAAAGAGCAACTTTAATTGCAAGGTTAATTGATAGGCCAATGAGGCCACTTTTCCCTTCTTGGATGAGGGATGAGATTCAAATAGTCGCATCATGCCTTTCTCTAGATGAAAGAGTTCCAGCTGATGTTTTAGCTGTTACTGGGGCTTCAATAGCAACCTTAGTTGGAGAAATTCCATTTTATGGGCCAATGGCCGCGGTAAGAGTTGGTCTTATAGGGGATGATTTCATCTTAAATCCTAGCTATAGAGAGATTGAAAAAGGAGATTTAGACATTGTTGTTGCAGGATCACCAGACGGTATCGTCATGATTGAAGCAGGTGCAAATCAATTATCAGAGCAAGATACAATCGAAGCTATAGATTTCGGATATGAGGCTGTTACTGAACTTATTAAATCGCAAGAAGATTTACTAAAAGATATAGGAATAAAACAGATTAAGCCATCTGACCCTGAAGAAGATAAAACATTGCCCTCTTATTTAGAGAAAAATTGCACAAAACCTATTGAGTTAGTTTTAAAGAAATTTGACCTTTCAAAGGAAGAGAGAGATTTTGAACTCGAAAAAATTAAAACTGAAACTCAAACCAAAATTGATTTACTTAAAGATGACAATCAAGTAAAGGTTCTAACTTCAGAAAATGAAAAATCAATTCATTCCGACTTTAAAAAATTAACAAAAAAATTAATGAGGTCGCAAATCATCAATGATGGGAAAAGAGTTGATGGGAGGGATCTCGATGAAGTTAGAAAAATATCAGCCTCTGCAGGAATTCTTCCAAAAAGAGTTCATGGTTCTGCATTATTCCAAAGAGGTTTAACCCAAGTTTTATCTACAACCACATTAGGTACTCCTAGTGATGCTCAAGAAATGGATGACCTGAATCCAAGTGCTGAAAAAACTTATCTACATCACTACAATTTCCCTCCTTATTCAGTGGGAGAAACAAGACCAATGAGAACTCCTGGGAGAAGAGAAATTGGCCATGGTGCATTAGCAGAGAGAGCAATAATCCCTGTATTGCCTGGCAAAGAAACATTCCCTTATGTCCTAAGGGTAGTTAGCGAAGTTTTAAGTTCTAATGGATCAACTTCTATGGGGTCTGTATGCGGAAGCACTCTTTCATTATTAGATGCAGGAGTTCCTCTAAAAGCACCTGTAAGTGGTACTGCTATGGGTTTAATCAAAGAAGGGAAAGAAGTTCGAATTCTTACAGATATTCAAGGAATTGAAGACTTTCTTGGAGATATGGATTTTAAGGTTGCCGGCACTGATAAAGGAATTACAGCGTTACAAATGGATATGAAAATTACAGGTTTACCAGTATCTATTATTTCTGATGCAATTAAAAAAGCTCGACCTGCAAGATTACATATCTTAGAAAAGATGCAAGCGGCAATAGATAAACCTCAAGAATCACTCTCTCCGCACGCTCCAAGACTTTTAAGCTTTAGAATTGATCCTGAGCTTATAGGAACCGTAATTGGTCCTGGTGGAAGAACTATCAAAGGAATTACTGAGAGAACCAATACAAAAATAGATATAGAAGATGGAGGAATTGTAACTATTGCATCTCATGACGGAGCTGCAGCTGAAGAAGCCCAAAAGATAATTGAGGGATTAACACGCAAGGTTCATGAAGGTGAAATCTTCTCTGGTGTTGTAACCAGAATAATACCTATAGGTGCTTTCGTAGAAATACTTCCTGGGAAAGAAGGTATGGTTCACATTTCTCAATTGTCTGAAGCGAGAGTTGAGAGAGTCGAAGATGTAGTGAGACAAGGTGATGAAGTAACCGTTCGAGTTAGAGAGATCGATAGCAGAGGAAGAATTAATCTTACTTTGAGAGGTGTAGGACAAAATAATGGAATGTCTTATCCTGAACCAACTCCAACTCCAGTAGCACCGCTGAATTAAAATTAAAGAGGATATATTCTATTCTTCTGAATAATTTCTCTTATTTCAAAGCAAATACTTCCGTGGGTTTTCTTGTCATTTGTAGCAATGATAATGCCCCCTTGCTCGAAACTACCTTTTCCGTAGGATAGTTCTTGATTATCTATATTTGTAATTGCTCCTCCTGCTGCTTTCAGGATAGACTCTGGGGCGGCAAAATCCCAATCTTTTGGTGAGCTTTTACCCGGCAAACTAAGACATATATAAATATCACTTTCTCCCTGAACTATAGAAGCTATTTTGCATCCAATACTGCCCATTATTTGTACTTTGCAAAAATTTATTTTCTTAATTAAATTCCTCAAAATTTCATTACCATGATTTTTACTTGTTACTAAAGTCATTTCATGAAGATTTCTATTTTTTAAAAGAATTGGTTCATATTTTGACCCATCTCTTTTTTCACACCATGTTTTTTTTCCGTCTGAAATCCATAATTGATCTTTATCAGGAATCAAAACAAAACCAATATAAGGTTTTTGTCTAAAGTTCAATGCCAAATGCATTGCATACTTGCCTGTTCCTTGGATGAAATCCTTAGTACCATCAAGAGGATCGAGAACCCAGACCCAGTCATTCTTGTTATCAAAAATTTTTGACGAAATTTTTACATTTTCTTCGCTCAAAATATCCCAGTTTATATTTTTATATTTTTCATTTATTCCTTTAATAACTAATTCATTAACTTTTAAATCAGCCAAAGTGACAGGATCGTCTTCATTATTATTTTTGATTATATTTGTCTTATCATCAGAATTTTCTAACAATTGTGAGTAATAAAGCAAAATATCAGCTGCTTGCCAGCTGAAAATTCTTATATCATCGATAAGATTATTAATATCAACACCAGACGGCAATTGAATCATTAAATGAATAATAAATCTACATTATCCCATAGAAAGGAGGAACCGGAAAACGGTATTTTATATTTAGTGGGCACTCCAATTGGAAATCTAAATGATATCTCCCAAAGAGCATTAAATATTCTACAAAATGTTTCTTTAGTTGCTTGCGAAGATACAAGACAAACAAAAAAAATAATGAACAAATTCAATATTTCAAATAAACTTATTAGTTTTAACAAACATAATTCTCTAATAAAAATTCCAAAAATGGTAAGAGATCTAAAACATGGTAAATCTATTGCAATCGTCAGTGATGCTGGTATGCCCGGGATTTGCGATCCAGGAGAAGATATCTCTAATAGTGCAAGATCAGAAGGTTTAGATATAGTTTGTATCCCTGGAGCATGTGCGGCAATAACAGCACTAGTTTCAAGTGGGTTCCCCTCTTCAAATTTTGTTTTTGAAGGCTTTCTACCTAGAAAGAAAATTGACAGATCAAAAATTCTTTTAGAAATTAGTAAGAATGAAAAAACAACTATTATTTATGAATCGCCTAAGAGACTTAAAAAATTATTAAAGGAATTATATGAATTCTGTGGAGGAGATCGGGAGATAATGGTAGCAAGAGAATTAACAAAGAAATTTGAAGAACAAGTTGGGAATAATATTAATGAAGTAATAGAATTCTTCAATGCAAAGAATGTAATAGGAGAAATAACAATCGTATTAAAAGGAATAAACAAAAAAAGTGATTTTAATATTAATAAATCTAGTATGAAAAAAGATCTCAATGATTTAATAAATGCAGGCTTAAGCTTGTCAGCTGCATCTAAGTACTTAGCTAAGAAAAATGGAGTAAAGAAAAGCGAAATTTATAATTTGATTTAAGATTTAAATTAAAGTACTAAAAAATATGAGTTTCTTAATTAAAAAATTTCTCTTAGCAGTAATTTTCAACTCTTGTTTATTTGTAATCTTATTTATTGGGATTCAAAATAGTTCCAATAAAAACGAAGTAGACTTGTTAATAGACGAAACAATTGAACTCCCAATAAGTTTTATAGTGGGCTCAAGTTTTATATTAGGTTCTATTTTTGGAAGCTTTCTAGTTCTCGATATGAAGAATGAATAAATATTAATCAAATAGCTATTAAATTTTCAGCACAAACAATTCTTGAAATTCCCTTATTAAGCAAAACAGGGGCTGCGATTCTAAAAACATCAGTATTTGGAACTTTTAGAACCTTTTGGTCCTTATTACATGATCTTTTAGCAAGATTTAAATCAAAAAATATTTCAATAGTTTTCCTATTTAAATCCACATTAGGCAAGAAATCCCATTCTGGAAAATCTTTTAACAATTTAATCTCTAACTCAATTTTTTTATCTACAACCATATAGACAACTTTAGGGAAATCAACCTCTGATAAAGAAACCGAAGATAATTCTTTTCTAGAGGAACTATCAATTTCATAATCTAAAGGTGCAATTTCAAAAAAAGCATCAATTGGAGCAAAATTGGAGGCAGTTATATTTTTATTTAAATTATTGAGGTTACTAGAATCTTTCCATAAATCATCATTATCGAAATCTTTATTCTTAAAATCATTAGTTTGATTTTTATTAGTTATGGATTTCTCTATAGAGGATTTTCTTTTATTCAAAGATTCTCTATATTTTAAGTCTCCAAGATTTTTTTTCAGATTTCTTATTATTGTGGAATTAGTACAATTATATTCTTGAGACAAAACATCAATAGCTATTCCAGACTTAAAGCTTTTAACTATTTGTTCTTTTTGTTTTTCAGTAAGTCTTTTTGTCAAGATTAGAATTCAAGTACTATACAATCTTATGTGTATTCTAGTTAAAAGAAAATAAAAGAAATTTTTTACTAATAATATTTAAAACGATTTACTTGGTTTGTTTAGGTCTATAGGTTTAGATATAATAAAAAAATGCTTCCTTAGCTCAGCTGGATAGAGCAACTGCCTTCTAAGCAGTGGGCCGCAGGTTCGAATCCTGCAGGAAGCGTAGAAATTAATTTTTCAAAGTAAAACTTTAAAGTAATTTAATTTATGTATTTTATTAATTTAAAAATTAAAATTAAAAACTTTTAAAAAAAGTATGTTTGAAAACATCAAGTTTTTAAATCAAGGTGAACGGAAATTAAGTAAAGTAGGTCTAAAATTACTATATTTAGGAGTCTTTTTACTTCCAACAGCTCCTCTTATTGGTTCATTAATACTAATTTTTTCTTTATTTTTTAGTAGTAATAATAATCCAATTAACTTTATAAAAGAAAGAGAAAATATCATATTTATTTTAGTTTCTTTACTAATGATTTTAAGTTGTTTTTATAACAGCCTTGATCATACAAATATTATTCAAAAAAAGATTGGGAATTTATCATGGATTAGTTTAATAAATTGGATACCATTTTTTTGGTGTTATTGGGGATTTCAGCCTTATCTTCAAAGTAATAATGCGAGAAAAATGTTGGCGAAAATATTAGTGATTGGAACTATTCCTGTAATCTTATCAGGTTTGCTCCAATATTTTTTTGATATAACAGGGCCATTTGAATTATTTAACGGTTTAATTGTTTGGTATCAAAGGCCTGTGGGCATTACAGATGGCTTAACTGGCCCATTTAATAATGCTAATTATGCTGGCTCTTGGTTGGCAATTGTTTGGCCTTTTGCAATTTATTTCTTCGTTTCGAATAAAAAAATATCCAAAAAAATGTTTACAACAATTATTTGTTTTTTATTCATAGTTTGTCTTTTACTAACAAACTCAAGAAATTCTTGGATTGGGATGTTCATTTCTGTTCAAATAATGTTCGGATTTGAAACAATGTTCTTAATAATTCCATTACTTATTTTATGTTTATTTCTTTTAACTTTCTTAGTCTCGATTATTCCTATCTCAATAAAAGATGTAATAGCAAATTTGCTACCAATTAATATTTTAAACAATTTTCCTGACAATTCAGCTTCACTAAGCGAGGCATATCCAAGACTTGAGATATGGAAATTTAGTATTGATAATATTTTGAAGAGGCCTATCTTTGGGTGGGGAGGTGGTTCTTTTCCTTTAGTTTATGAATATTTTAAAGACAAATGGATTGGACACCCGCATAATATCATTTTTGAAATTGCTTTTAATTACGGAATATTAACTGCCATACTAATTTGTTCAAAAGTATTCCAATCTTTAAATATTTTCTACAAATCAATAGCAAATTATGCTGGATTACATATTATCAAAGGAAAGAATAATTTAATTTTCGAGAAGGCCTGGTTTTCATCTATATTATTTATTACTTACTCACATTTATTTGACATGCAGTATTTTGATTTAAGAATAAGCATAGTGAGTTGGTTATTATTATCAGGATTAAGAGCTTCTGATGATCTAAAATCATAATAAGATAACTTAATTTCTCTATCGGCTTTATATGAATATTGAAGTTAAAACAATCTGTTGTATTGGTGCTGGATATGTCGGCGGACCTACAATGGCAGTTATCGCAGACAAATGTAAACATTTAAAAGTAATAGTTGTAGATCTAAATAAAGAAAAAATTGATTCTTGGAATGATAGGGATTTAACAAAATTACCTGTATATGAACCAGGTCTTAAAGATTTAATACAAAGGTGCAGGAGTAAGAATTTATTTTTCAAAACAGACATAAAGAAAGCAATAGCAGAATCAGATATGATTTTTATATCTGTAAATACCCCCACAAAAAAGAGCGGGCTTGGAGCTGGAGAAGCGAGTGATCTTAAATTTATTGAAAGTTCTGCCAGATCAATTGCTAAATTCGCAATTGGGGACACAATTGTTGTAGAGAAAAGTACTATCCCTGTAAAAACAGCAGAAGTAATTAAAACAATACTTGTTTCTTCTCAAAATGAGTTTAAAAATAAATCTAAAAAATCTTTTACAGTTTTATCAAGTCCAGAATTTTTAGCCGAGGGCACCGCTATAAATGATTTACTCAATCCAAGTAGAGTATTAATAGGAGGAGATGATGATGATGCTATCAATTCCTTAGTAGATATTTATAAAAACTGGGTTAAGGAAGAAAAAATATTAAAAACTAATATATGGAGTTCTGAATTATCAAAATTGACAGCGAATGCCTTTTTAGCTCAAAGGGTAAGTTCAATTAACTCTATTTCAGCATTATGCGAGAAAACAGGGGCGGATATATCGGAAGTAGCTAAAGCTGTAGGTATGGATTATAGAATTGGAAACAATTTCTTAAAACCTGGCCCAGGATTCGGGGGTAGTTGTTTCAAAAAGGATATCCTTAACTTAGTCTATATCTGTAAATTTTATGGTCTTAATGATGTGGCTGGTTATTGGAATCAAGTCTTAAAAATTAACCAATGGCAACAAAGTAGATTAACTAATATCATAGTTACGAAATTATTTGGAACAATTACAAATAAAAAAATTGGGATTCTAGGTTTTGCATTCAAGGCAAATACAAACGATACAAGAGAGTCTCCAGCAATTAATATATCTTCTGAACTAATAATTGAGGGTGCTGAGCTTACGATATTAGATCCAAAAGTAGAGGAAGTTTCTATTTTAAAGGATTTAAAGGAATTTATTATAAATAAAGATCCTTCTATTAAAGTTGAAAATCAAGTAGAAATTACATCATCTTATGAGCAAATAGCTACCGATGCAGATGCGATAATAATTTTAACTGATTGGGATGATTTTAAGAAAATTGAATGGCAAAATCTTTCAAGATTAATGAGAAAACCATCTTGGGTATTTGATTGTAGAAATACCATAAACTTAAATAATTTTAAAGAAAGCGATCTCAATATTTGGAAACTTGGATTTGGATCCAATATAAATAATTTAAAGTAAATGGAAAATAATTTAAAAGGGATAATTCTTGCGGGAGGAAATGGCTCAAGACTTGCACCTTTAACTGATTCACTTAGTAAACAACTTTTACCTGTTTATGATAAGCCAATGATTTACTATCCTTTGAGCACTTTGATGCTCATGGGAATAAAAGATATTCTTATAATAACAACGGAAAGAGATGAATTTCTTTTTAAAAATCTTATTGGGAACGGTGAAAAACTTGGTATAAAAATTTCATATGAGGTGCAATATGAAGCCAAAGGCATACCTGATGCATTTATTCTAGCTAGAGAATTTATAAATAATTCTAAAGTTGTATTAATTTTAGGCGACAATATTTTTTATGGACATGATTTAACAAGTCAATTAATCGATTCTGTCAAGAAGGATTCTGAGGCGACTATATTTGCATATCGAGTTAAAGATCCAAGTAGATTTGGTATTGTAAATTTTGATAAAGAACACATTCCTACATTTCTTGAAGAAAAACCAAAATCTTCCAAAAGTAACTTTGCCATAACGGGTTTATATATTTACGAAAGTAATGTCGTTGAATATGCAAAACAATTAAAACCTTCAAAAAGAGGGGAATTAGAAATTACGGATCTAAATAATATTTATTTAAAAAAAAATAAACTTAATTTAGAGATCCTTGGGAGAGGAATAGCCTGGCTGGACACAGGAACTTTTGAATCTTTACAAGATGCAAGTCTCTTTATAAAAACTCTCGAAATGCGCCAAGGATTAAAGATAGGTTGCCCCGAAGAAGTGGCTTGGAGACTTAATTATATCGATGATGAAGAATTAGTTGGTATTACGGAGAAATATTCAAATAATCCATATGGAAACTACCTAAAAAAAATTTTAAATGAGAAATTTAATTGACTTAAAAATACAATTATAAATAAAACTTTCCAAAAAGTTTTAAATTAAATTATGTTATCATGTTAGATCATTACATTAGGGCAAGAATATAACTTATAAATTTTAAGTACATGGCAAGCAGTAATCCAAAAACAATTAATTTAGTCACAGGGGGGGCAGGTTTTCTAGGGTCCCACTTAATTGATAAATTAATGGAAAGAGGCGAAGAGGTAATTTGCATTGATAATTTTTTTACAGGAACAAAAAAAAATGTTATCAAATGGTTTAACCACCCTAACTTTGAATTAATAAGACACGATATAACAAAACCGATAACCTTGGAGGTTAATAAGATCTGGCACTTAGCCTGTCCAGCATCACCAATTCACTATCAATTCAATCCTATCAAAACAGCAAAAACTAGTTTTCTTGGGACCTATAATATGTTGGGTTTAGCTAAAAGAGTGGGTGCGAAATTTCTTCTAGCAAGCACTAGTGAAATCTATGGAGATCCAGAAATACATCCACAACCAGAAAGTTATAGAGGTAACGTAAACCCAATTGGTATAAGAAGTTGTTACGACGAAGGCAAAAGAATTGCTGAAACATTATCTTTTGATTACAAAAGAACTCATAATTTAGAAATAAGAGTTGCAAGAATATTTAATACTTATGGGCCAAGAATGCTACCAAATGATGGAAGAGTAGTAAGTAATTTAATAATGCAAGGCTTAAAAAATGAAAGTATGACGCTTTACGGCGATGGGATGCAGACTAGATCTTTTTGCTTTGTAGATGATTTAATTAATGGACTTATTAAATTAATGAATTCAAAAACAACTGGTCCAATTAACTTAGGTAATCCAAATGAGATAACAATTCTAGAGTTAGCAAAAATAATCTCGCATAAATTATGTATTAAAGAGAATTTTATATTTAAGGAACTCCCTTTAGATGATCCTCTACAAAGACAACCAATTATAAAAGAAGCCAAAGAAAAATTAAATTGGTATCCATCAATAAATCTTGATAATGGTATTGAAAGTACCATTGATTATTTCAAGAAACTTTGATTAAAAATATGCACACATATCTTACTAAGGAAGAAGTTGAAGAGTATTGGGAAACACTAATTAAAAAAGATTTTGATCTTTTTATTTATTCGCTCTCAACTAATAATCTATCTAAAAAATGGCAGTTCATTTTTAGGAATAAAATTTTGAATTTGATTATGCCAGAAAAAGTAAAAATGGGAACATTAGAGTTCAATAAAAATTATTGTGAAATGGAATCAACAATATCTAAATCTATTTCTGAACAAAATTACTTAAGTATACATTCAGTCATGATTAGAGATTTAATCAGAAATCTAAACGCAAAAAGTTACTGCTTAATTATTGATATAGATGCCTTTCCTCTTAGCAAATTCGCAGTAAAACTATCATTTGTGCTAGCTATGCTAAAGGGTATTAATGGTAATATTCAAAGAACAAATTGTATAAGAAACGGAGAACATCTCTTTATTGGTCCTTCCTATATTTGTTTTAATTCTGAAATTATAAAAGAGTTTAAAGAAGCAGCATGGATTGCCAATGAAAGATCTGATGTAAGTGAAGAAATTACATGGGCAAAACCTGAATTAATTGACCATCATTTATTCAAGCCTCACAAAACTATTTTTAAACCTATTTGGTCTCTTGAAGGAG
>JAOOLS010000016.1 GCA_028408915.1 Prochlorococcus sp. AH-716-J09 | reverse complement strand
TCAGTATTTTTGTATACTTTGCCATTACAGGCATCAATACCTTTTGGATATTATTTGTTCTATAAATATTCATTTTTAAAAATACTATTATTTCTAACTTTTCCGATAGCAATAATTGAAAAATCTCTGCCTTTTGGTAGTTTTTTATTATTTATAATTTTGTTTGCTGGATTAGTAAGAAATCCAAATGTTCCCTATTTCGTTAGATATAACGCATGCCAAGCATTACTTATTGATATTGCTTTGATAATAATTTCATATCTCATGAGAATATTTCCCATAGTTGAAATAGGCTCAATAATTTTTATATTTACACTATGTATTTTTATTTATTCGATTTCTCAATGTATTTATGGAGTTGAACCCGAAATTCCCTTAATTAGTAAATCCGTAAGAATGCAAATTTAAAAAGATTTATAGAATTACTTATTTCCTCAGCACTCATTCAGAATTGATTCCCATCTTTGTTGACTGGCCTTTATTGCTTGCATTGGAGGATTAGCTCCCTCTATTTCAAAAGCCTTAATTAATGATTTATTAGCTAATAGTCCTAATCTTGCGGCCTCTCTTTGCCTAGAGCATACTTTTTTTCTTGACCCTTCTTTTAAACTATTTTCGATTTCTTTAAGAATCTGGCTAGCTTCATTCGATTTAGAATAAAAATCATTCATGTAAACATCAAGTGCCGTATCAGCAAAGATTTCAACTGGTGAGATTATTGTGACTAAGCACACTATAAAACTTATAAATACAAATATTTTCATAAGAATCTTAAGTAAATTTTTTGTCCGATCTCTTTAATACTAAATAAAAGGTAAGAACGCTCATTGTTCCAGATGGGCCTATTAAAACATGCCAAAATTGATCGCCACTAATTGAGAGCCTTGTGCCAAAGAAAGTCGTAAAAATAATACCAAATATTGGGTAAAGAATAAAAAGCCAATCTCTAAAAACTCTTTGCCAATTTATAATTAAAAGGATACTTATTATTACTTGAAAAAGGAGAGCAACAGATTTATCAAATAAAAAATATGAGATTATTGAACATAAAGAAATACAAATATTAGTTTTTTGAATAAATTTATTTTTTATAACTGATATTGATAAACATGTTAGACCTAAAGATAGGAAAGAATAAAATAACCAATTAAATAAAGAGGAGTGATCTACATAAATCCAGGATGTTTGGGTATGATCTAACATTTCAGAAATCGATGCCAATCCTAAAAAAATAAAACCGAAAGGTATCAATTTGTTCTTGCTTATGTGTTTGAACTTATTGATCGATCTAATACCTAATAATATTGGGATGATTGCCGCTTGAAAGTGCGCAAATAATAAAATTGAAAAAAACAAAATAAATTCTCAAACTTAATTCATCCTAATTTATATACAAAAAACAGTTTTGGATTACCTGAGTAGAGAAAGGTACCATTGTCCGATTACTATAATCAATATTGTAAGAACAAAAGGGAAAGCAGGATATCGTGTTTGAAAATTAGCAGGTGGCCAAGGAGACCAAGATATTAATCTTCCTTGCGGTTCATTTGAAATAACTTTCTTTTTCGATTTTTTGGATATTAAATTATCTGCGGCAAATCCTTTACTCATAATCTAAATAAAAATCAATCCTAACAAAAACGTTTCATAAAGGTGTTTATATTATTTGGTTCTCTTTATTTAAACGGAGGGGGTGGGATTGGCTTATGTGCGAAATGACAAGCTATGAGAAGGGATGAGAACAATTTTTGAGTTCGATTTTCGTTTCCCCTACCATTTCCCCTACCAAAAACTTGAGAGAATATCAGAATAATTAGAAGGATATCTAAAGTTATTTTTGCTTGTTGTTACTATTAGCCCACTAATTTTTTTTGAAGAAAGTATTTATTAATTATTCGCTTTGTAATTTATACTTTCAGATGGTTTTTCAACTTTTGACTTGAGGTCATCACTAGTATTCTCTTGAGATTTTATTTCATTATTTATTGAGGTTTTCTTTTGTTGATCAATAAAATTTTGATATCCTTTTTTTATAGCTGCCATTTTTTTTATTTTTTCACCATCGCCTCTATTAATCCTTTTTAAAATTCCTGGACCACCCTTAACATTTTGAATTTCTTGAGTACTAGGAAATTTATCATTTTTAAACAGATTATTCTTTTTAAAGAATTCTTGTAAGTCTTTATAAAGCTCATCGAGAATCTTATCTTTCTCGTGTACATTAATTATTTTGGCTCCTAAATCTTTTATAGTGTTTAGATGTTCATTTTTAATATTTAATAATTGGGTTTTGAATGATATTAGTTTTTGTTGTAAGTTGTCCCATTCGAGGCTATTTGGGGAAACCATACCATTTATGAGCTTTTTCTCTTGAACTTCTTTTTTTGCTTTTAAAAAATGATGGCTGAACAATTTACTTACATCATCTGACATATCTCTAGGTGGGTAGTTATTAAAAAAATCAAACTGTAATTGATTCCCCTCTGATAAATCTTTATCAATTTCTTCAATATTTTTTGCTAATAATCTAAAAAAGTAGAGCTCTAATATTTCTCTACTCCTAGGCTTACGACGCATTTGATTTATAGTTGCTACAAGCATTGGATCAAAGTTCATTCTTGAAATTATTTGATTTTCAATAAGACCAAAATTATCTTCAGAATCAAGATATCGTTGCTCTATGTTTGGGTCGTAAATATATTTATTGAAAAGATTTTGCTGCCATGGGAATAATGGAAAAGCATTATCTGGCAAATCTAAGATTAAAGAAAATAATGGTACTTTGTGTGAAATTATTTCTCCCTCTTTATTTTCAAGTACTGCACCAACAGTCTCTGTAAAAAGTGAATATCCCTTTTCTTTTTCTATTAGAAGTGCGTAGTCTTTTAGTTGATCATTAATAAAGTAAATGCTGTTTTCAACTTTAAATTTATTTCTTTGGTATGAATCTAGAGCTGTTTTAAGTGAAGTTAAAGTGCTGTTGCAATAATCTAAGGAAGAATTGTATTCATAAAAATCATCTAATTTTATTGAATCTACCTTGCCAGTCATGGCTAATTTATCAGCAAACTATAGTAATCAATATACTTATATTATAGATTTAATTCAAGATCAATAATTACAAAAGCAAATAAAAAGTAATTTATTTTCTCTATTTTTTTACTAAATCTATTTTGGATTTTTAAAGAAGCTAGTTTTAAAAGGATTTCAAAGAAAAACAAAATCAAAAAGTCCATATAGAACAAATTACACATACACCTCTTTTCTATTTATTACTTTATGTAAAAAATATACTTTATTATAGAAAAAGTAAAAATATTTAATTACTATAAAAATTACTTAGTAATTATTTTAATGAAACCCTACTTTGCTACTAGTCAGCCTAAGACCAAAACTTTTTCTCTACTCATTGGAAAAAGTAAATCTATATTTACTAAAACAAAAACTAAAGAAACTGCAAAATCAAAAAATTTTCTCAAAAAGAAAAACTTTGAGTACAAAAGCCCTCATTTACCTGATGAGGAATTTTATAGCCATGAGCAATAATTATTCTGGTTTTAATCAGTTGGAATTTAAATTACCCAATTCTTTTAAAGCAACTAATAATGATTTTTTTATGAATTCAGGTATTTGTACAAGAGTTATTAGAAAAGTTAAAACATCTCCTTACGGTCACCAATATGTAAACGCTATTGTTTCCAAGGATGGATTAGAAAAGATTTTTTTAATTGGATTTGAAGGTGATTTTGATCTAGAAAGTGCTGTTTTATTGGAAGGTAAAGAGGTTGAATTGATTTTTAATAATTCTGGAGAATTAATTATAAAGAGTTTTGCAACTTTGCCAAAAAAAAACAAGGGAATACATTATCAATGAGCTTGCTAGAAAGACTAGTTCTTTAACAAGAAGCTCATCTAACCAAATTGATAGTGATGAAAATATTTTTCAATCTAAATTCAATTATTTAGCTAATGAAATTTTGATTTGGATATTGGAATGGTTAGTTTTTTCTAGGAGTTATCAGAAGAGTAAAAATCAGAAATCTCAATTTAAATAAAATTTTTAAAATGACTATTGACCTTAAAAATTCAAAAAAAAAGCATCCTAATTTCGTTTGTCTTTCCGTTAGTGCCGCTTCAAAATTCGTAAGTGGCGAATATACCTGTAAAACAGGATTAAAAGCTAATTACTTTTATAAATCAGGCAAAGTTTTTAATAATCCTCGTTGGAATTTGGAGCACGGACTTGCCTTACAGGAATCAATTAAATTTCTTAAAACAAATTACAAAAATATTTTTTTATATGACCGTGAAAGTTTAAAAATAAAAATGAAAATTGGTAATTGTTGGATATTTGGAGTGCCAGATCAAGTTGCAAGAGTAGGTAATAAGTTAATTGTTCTTGATGCGAAATCGGGCGAATCAAAATTTTTTCATCGTTTTCAAGTTAGTTTATACAGCCTGATGATTTCGAGGAAACTTGGTCTTGATGTGTCTGAGATGTATCTCTCTTACTATAATCCCAGAAATAGTAATGATAAATTCAATGTTATCTCATTAGGTGGGCATGATGAAATAAACAAGATTTGGTCAAATGAGCACAAAAAGGAATTAGTAGAGTTAACAAATTTAATACTTTCTGATGAGCCGATAGTACCGACCTCAAATCAAAGTAATTGTCAATATTGCGATTGGAGAGCAAAATGTACATCAAAATTCGAAGAGAACGAAGAAATACTTAATTTATTTGCTGATGTCAAATTATAGTTCTGAATTTAATATTGTTCAGGTTCTCCTTAAGGCTAGAGAAATCCTCTTTCAGCAAATTGCTTATTTAACAGAAAGGCAGGAAGTCCATGCAAATAAAATAGTAAATTTAGAGGCTGAAGTTGATTATTTAAAAAGTCAATTTAAAAGCTTATCTGATAAAAACCATGAAGATGCAATACGAGAATGGTTATCTAATCAAAAAGTGGATGAAGATGAAATTATTGATGACAATCAAGATCCATTTTAGGGATTTTATAAATGTTATTAATAGAAAACTTCATATTCAAATCCCTCAAGATATTTGTGATCTATAGGATTTTTGATTTAAATAAAGTAAGACATTTGATCTTATAAGATTAAAGTTAGGAGTAAGGTTTCATTTAATCCCATCCATAAGGAAAGAATTTTCTACATCCACCTGAATCAACAAAAAATCCTTCTGTCGCATCAATAATAGATTTCATCTCTTTTGATAATTTTTGTCTTCCATACTTACCTTTTTCAGTAAAAGGAATCGAATAATAATAACCTTGCGAGAGGGATGGCATTAATGCTCTTAATTTCCCAGGCTTCCTATCTTCTTTTTTAGTTGCTCTTCCTAATTGATTTCCTACAAAATTCATAAAATGTCCTGTTCTTATTTCTTTTGTATTTTTTGTTCTTTCTTGATAAGTTTTTTCCTCGTTTAATGATTCAGGTAAATAGGATCTCGCAGTATAATACTGACCTCCATATCCATTCCAAATACCTACATCGAAACCTAATGAAGGTTTATTTTTATAATTTAGAGTTCCTATCCCGCCAGCAGATCCTCTATATTTCAAAGTTATAGTTACATCTGGTTCTACTTCACTTGTGAGAGTACAAATTTCTCTCCCCATTAATGGAGAAATAAAACCTAATAAAAGTGAAGCGAATAGTAAGCGTTTCATTTATAAATCGTCCAAACTTTTAGTTACCCAACCATTTTTAGTACAGATTCCATATCCATAATCCATATAACCACCACCACGACGAAGTACAGGTTTTGGGTCAGCTTTTTTTCGAGCTTGTATATGATCTTCTGAACACCAATATTTTGTTGGAGTTTTCATTATCCCTTTCCTAATTATTTTTGCAGGAATATCAGTTTTTATAAAACAAGCTCCATCAATCCGCATATCACATCCGTCAGCAGATGCACTCACAGCGGAATTAGTGAAATAGTGAAAAAAACCATCTGGACCAATCGTGCCTGAGTAAGAGGAAGGAGGTCTGACGTGGACGTAATAGATAGAATCTCCTTCAGCAATTACAGGATTAGAAAATAATAGAAGTGCTAGTAGTAAGCGTTTCATTTGCAAACGTAGTTTTTAACTTTTTTCCAATGCGTCCAGTTAAATGCAATAAATTTAAATTCTGAACCATACATACTTAATTTGTTATTTTTACAGTCAACTTTCGCTGTATCTTCATAAATAAATAATGGTTGATTTGGATATATAGGTTTATTGTTCTTATCAATTCCAAAAGACACAAATTTAAAAGAAACAATATTATTAAATTCCTTTATTGAGTCTTTATCTATATAAAAAGCTATTCCTGATTGAATCTTACCATTGCTTGTTGGATATTTTTCTTCAGAATGCTTCTCATATATTTTCACAAATGAGTCAGGAGGATTTGATATTGTTTCACCTGCAAAAACAAAATTAGGTAAAGCAAGTACAGATATAAGTGGAATTAAAAATCTTTTCATTAAAAAGGAGCTAATTTTATTTATTTTAGATCGAATTTCAAAACTTAACTCGTACCCCTACCAAATACGGCAAAACCCCTACCATTTCCCCTACCAAAATGAAGAGAAAATATGAGTACGAATGAGAAAGTATGAGAAGGCTAAGTTAAGTTTAATTCTTGATATATCTTCTTTTTGGAAGCTTTAAAATAATTTTGAGAACATATGAGAAGTTATGGGAACTTCTGAGAATGTGTCTTGGTACGGAGGGGGTGGGATTCGAACCCACGGTGCCCTTGCAGACACGCTAGTTTTCAAGACTAGAGCCTTAAACCACTCGACCACCCCTCCAGGTTGTTAATTTAATTTTAACTTTTTAAGTATATCAAATGATTGTGAGCGTTTTTTATATTTCTCCAGAAAGACATAAGAGTTTAAAAATTAAATTTCTAATATGATTTTCTAGACATTTCTAGACATTTCAAGACGAAAATTCGGAAACAATTCGGAAATAAGTTTTTAGTGATAATTTCTAAATCCACCACTATTGAAAGTAAAATTTCTTTATTTTTAAAGATGAGAAATTTATTGAAAGATTATTTTTGTAAAACCATTAGAACATGATATCCTTGCTTAAAGTTTTTAAAAAATACTTGAAAAAATTAATCATACTTAAAAATTTCTTTATAGTTTATGCAACTCTGGGATTAACAACTCTGAATGTTTTCAACCGTCCTTTGTATGCAATTCCTGAACCTATTACAGTTGCAGTTACAAAAGTGCTTGATAGATCAAATGCCCCGTGGTTTAGAAAAAGTTTCGAGGATAAGTTCAAAACAATACTTTCTACAGAGCTAGCAAGCGCAGGGCATTTTATTGTTATAGAGAGAGATCCTGAGGCACTTAAAGAGTTAAGAGAAGAATCAAGTTTATTTACAGGAGAAGATGATTTCAAAGAGATTGAATTGGTTAAACCAAAATACATTATTAGGGCTGTTTTAAGCGACTATCAAAATAATTATGTTTCGTTTGACCTAAAAGTTATAAACGTTAAAACTGCTGCAATAGCTTATAGCAGATCTATAGAAGGTAAAGTCTCTAATGTTTCACAAAATCAAAGTATAAAAATTAATAAAAATAACTTTACCTACAAAGAAGAGGTAGAGATTGTTAAAAAAACTGTGCCCTCAAGAGCTATAAGAGCAGCTATTAATGAAATAGCTGGGTATTTAGATTGTGTGCTTTATCTTAAAGATGAGTGTATAGCTGAATATGAAGCAAAGGAAGAAAAAAGGAAAAGAAGTAATGATGCACTTGATTTTTTCTAATATTAAATCTTTATTGATACACCTATAGAGTCAATCTTCATAAATTCTGAGGTGCTAATATTTGATTCTTCCCCAATTATTTTTATACCTTTTAAATCTGATATATTTTTCCCTACATTCTTTTTATATTTAAAACCAGCTTTTTGACCTTCATAAATATTTAAGGGGAAAATAATTGGATTAGCCAATTCTAATTTTTGCTTATCAAAAAAGGCTATTTCAATTCTTGAATTACCTTCTATGAAAATTTTTGTAAATTGATCTATATCTCCAACTTGTTTAAGAATTTCGCAGTTAACAATAATTTTATTCAACTGAGGATCTAGTCTTATTTGAGATATCGTTTTAATTTTAAGTCCATTAGGAAAGGCAAAAGATTTTGTATTAGATTTTTTTCTTGTAATAATCTCATTAATTTTAATTTCTTCTCTTCTTTCTATTTCCAATTTTTGTTTTTCTTCTTTTAATGATTTTTTAAATTGTTCGATTTTTTCCCTCTTTTCTTTTTCTAACCTTTTCTGTTCAGCTAGAGCAATTTTTTCAAAATCCTTTGTTCTTCTATCTATAATTTCATTGCAAGAGGGGAGTCCTCTTTTCCATGAGGAATTACCAATTGTGCAATTTAATAAATTCCCTTTTGCATCATATTCCTTACTGATAATATCTCTTGTGCTTTGATCAACCATTCCTTCTTGAGAAATTTGAATGTCTGATGTACCTGTTTTGGTATTTGAATTTCCACATCCATAAATTGGAATTAATAAAAAGAATATAAGAGGCAAGAATTTTTTATTCATTTAGCTTTAAAAATTCAATTATTTTAATAGTTAATTATAAAAAAATACAGTAAGTGTTTAGTAGGAACTTAACATTTCAAATGCATCTAGTCTTTTAGCTTTCTCTTCCTCAATTTTTTTAACCTTAGCAAGTCTTTCTTTTTCTTTTGCCTGAATTAATTCTTCAACTTTCTTGTTTTCACAAAATGCAACTGTTTTAATTGCATCGGCATCAATTTTGTTAGCTATTAGTTCATAATTCTCAAAAATTGAAATTTCATTAATAGTATTTTCTACATAAGCATTTAATTCAGATATTACAGGTAAGGAATCTTCATACATTCCAGCAGCACATAAACCCATAATTCTTTGAGCTTTTCTTTCTACTTCTTTAGTTATTTTCCTAGAAAAACTTGGACTTAAACTTCCGCCAGGTTTTCTTTTTTCTCCTAAATATAGACCTGTAGTTTTTCTCAAAGATAATTGCATTGCCGCCGCTTGATTCTCATCTTCGAGAACAAATAATATCTTCCTAGGTAGAAGATAACTATCCACATAATTTATTACAAATTTATGTTCCGTAACTTTTTTTGAAGTGGCATCAACTACCCATCTTGGTATTCCTTCTTTCTTTTTAAAGAATAAGAATCCTCTGGATTGCTCAGGATAAAGTCTTTGCCATTTTTCCAGATCCTGATTTACTTTAATTGTTTCTTGACTTGAAAGTGAAAAACTTTCTATTTGAGTAGGGTAAATTCTTTCTTGAGGTGCCCCTTTTGGCATTATCGTTAGAATGCCTTTATTAAAAAGTGCGCTACATTTCTCTATAAAAATATTTGATAGCAAGAAGCCACATTTACCTTGATATATCTGACTTCTAGCAAAAACTAAATTTGAAGGTAATAAGAGAGTTAGAAGAATATTGAGCAATAAAAAATTTTTTTTCATTTTCAATTCTTTATTTAAATTAAAAGTGTTTTGTAATTTTTAATAATGCATAGAGTATATATTACTATGAGCAGACTTTTAAGAAGATTTATATTAAAAATTTATTTATTAAGACTTCTTAAGAAAAGATATTTGAAATTGAGTATTTTTACCTCTATGAATTAAGTTTAAAATTAAATTTTGAAATTCCTTTAATGAGAATTACTTCAAAAATCATAAATAATGCATTTTTGGGAATTATAAATTTAATATTTTTTATTCCTTCAAATCCCTCTTATTCTGAAGTCACAAATCTAAACTTAACTGAGCCAGTGACAATCGCTGTCAGGAAATTTAAGAACTTTGCAGGCGATTTTGCTGAGAATGGGGTTGTCGAGGGTGTTAATGGCGAAAAAATTAGAGTTGGCTTTTGGAAGCCATCTTTTGAAATTAAGCTTGCAGAAGTCTTAACTAATGAACTAGCTAATACTGGCCATTTTACTGTTGTTGAAAGGAATAATTTATATGAAATATTTGAAGAACAAGCAATATCTGGAACTAAAAAAAATCTTACAAAAGCAAAATATATTGTTATTGCTTCTTTAAGTGACTACATACCGAATACAGCAGGCTCAAGATCTAACTCTGATGGTCGAATTTTAATTTTCAGAGCAGGTAAAGATAGAACAAAAGTAGATACTTACGTTGCTGTTGATGTTAGAGTTATAAATACATCTACAGGGGCTATTGCATATAGTAGAACTATTGAGGGAACTACATCATCTGTATCAAAAGCCGATAGGTCTGGATTAGCTTTAGGTTTTATAGATTCAACTTCTGAAAAGAAATCTTATGAAACAACATCTGCGACAAGAGCTTTAAGAGCTGCATTAATTAAAGTTGTGGATTACTTAGATTGTCAGTTGTATCTGCAGGATGAATGTATTGCAGAATTTGAAGCTGAAGATGAAAAAAGAAAAAATTCAACTGAAGGAACCTTAAATCTTTTTTAATTATGAAAATTAAATTTAATCTAGCTATTTTGTTCACTATTGCTTCAGTATTGTTTCCTTTTAATTTGGATCTGTTCGCATCAGAAACAAATCAAAAAAAATCAAAAATTGAATTGATTGAGCAAGACTTAGAACAATCAAGAAATGATATTTTATCTTCTAGAGAATATTCCTTAGAAAAGGATTTAACTGCAGAAGAAATAGATGTAGTAATTAGACCTTATAAATTAACTGCGGAGCAATCTCCAGAATGGTGGTCTGAGAAACAAGCATATGACATGTCATTTTTATTAGTGAAGGCTTTAAATAATTATCCTAGTATAAATGCCTCTTTAGAAAAAACTTGGGAGGAAAGAATTCTTGAAAAAGAAAACTTACTAAATAATAAAAAAGAATCTTATATTAATGAAAAAAGAGTAATTATTACTCCCTTCGTGGAAGATTTTAAGTTTCAAGTACTAACTCCCAAAAAAAGAGGAATTGGACTCGTAGTGATTTCTATAAGTAGTAAGACTTGCATCAATGAAACATTCTTATCTACTAGATATGAATTCGCTTCAAATATTGATATTGACGATATCGAATCTAAACAACTTTTAGTTAAAAAGAAAAGTGGGTCAAGTTTAAATGCTAATCTCCTGTTTGTTGGTGCAGGTGGAGGGAAATTTAAAGCACCCGAAAAACCAGTAAAAGAGGTAGTTTATAATTCTATTACTGACTCTGCAGAGGGACTATATTGTGCTTTAACTAATAATGGAGAATGTATTAAATATTATCAGGAAAGAGAATATCAATTTCCTACTGTAGAAAAAAAGCGAAAGAAAAAGAAAAAAGATAAATCTTGTTAAAGATCAGACTAATTTTTAAGTAATTGATACTGATAAATTTACGGAAATAATTCGGGAACGCATGACAAGTTAGATATCAAAGCCATTGCTATAACTAAGCATAAATCTAGCTTTCAAGACTAGAACCTTAAACCACTCGACCACCCATCCAAACGGTTCTTCAGTTTTATTGAACTTAAATCTATAACATAAGAAATTAGTCACAGTCTATAAATTCAATGATTTAAAAATTATTTCAAGAAACTAGTTTGAGATAGGAATTTTTATTAAATGATGAGTTAAATCGTTATAAAAATCTATTATTTAGTTAAATTTAGTTTACAAAATGAGTCCACAAAAAATCTAGTCTGCCTCAAAAAAATCACCCAAAGTTGACATTTTGTTGAAATAAACCAAATAAGTTATTCCCAACTATGGCAGCGATTATTAAAACGAAGGCAACTATGGCGAAAAGAGCACCAACATCTTTTATGTCATAAGGTGCTTTAAATAAAGGTTTTTGGTCTGCCATGGTTATCTAATATATAAATGCAATTGAATCATATTATTTTAATGCTTGTGAGAAGTATTAAGTTATTTTTTAGTCTAAGAATGGATAATAAAAAAGCCACTAAAAGTGGCTTTTTCTTTTAATGGTTAAATAAACTAGCTTGTGTAGGCTTTTCCCCTATAAGTTAATTCATTGTGCTGTTTTTTAGCTGCTTCTTTGTTCTGGATGTACTTTTGTCCTCTGTAAATAAGAGTCATTTTTTAGCTCCGGTTTCGCTTAAGTCCCCGTTCCATGGCTTAAGTCGATTTGCGGCTTGCTATACGCAAGTTGAACGTTTTGGTAGCGGTTGCTACAAATTTATAATAACATCCATCAAAATTATTTGTCTAGGTTTTTAATAATTAAACTTAATATATTAATAATAGATTAAGTTTCTGATAAAAATATTTATCATAATCCTGGCTTAATTTCTTACAGGTTACATTTTGTTCGTTTTTGAGAAGTATTTTTTATTTAATGAACTTTTAAATGTAAAATTCTTAAGATTATAAAATTTGTTTTATGTTTTCTAGAAGCAAAAAACCTACAGTAAAAAAATCTGCAATAGTTGAAGAGACCCCATTATTTGCTCAATTATTACCATTCGCAAACAGAATGAATGATAAGGTCCAATTGGTAAATGCTTTGGCTTTTACTTTTATTATGGGATTCTCAATTTTTGGAATTGCTTTATGGAAACTATCAGGGCTGACCTAATTATTTAATTTTTGCAAAGCATCAATTTTTGATTCTTTGTTTTCAATTATGGTTATTAACCATCTAGAGGCTAGGCCTCTGGATATTGATCTATTTTTTAGAAATCTACATATATATACGTGTAGATTTTTTTCGTTTTTGGAGTTAAATTTTTCCTCAAAATCTAACATATCCTCTTCTGATGTTCTTTTTCTTAGCTCATCCACTAATGCATGATTAGAGGAATCATTAAAAAAGCTCCCAATATTTAAGCTTAATGTCATAAATAATTTATGTCCCTATTTAAGAAGTAGCCATAAATTAAATTTTTAAAAACAAATTTATATTTTTTATTAACAAATAATTCAAAATTTATTCTTTTGGTTTAGCAAGAGGAAGCAAGCACTTATCTGAATCACAACCTGCTGGTCCTGCTTCAGATAGTTCTCCAATATCATATTTATTAAGAGCGTCAAAGAAATCGTTATTGACTTTCCTTTCTATTACTTTATTCTGCAATGATATGTATTCCTCTTTATTTATTGGTTCAAAGGGTAATCTCGGGAAAGTAGCGTTAGCACTAAATCTAGCCAGCAATGCTGCTGAAATATATCCCTCATTATTTTCTATTGCATTATGAATAGCCTTAGCTAAATCCTCGATTTCATTTTCTCTAAATTCTACGGTTGCAGAGGTATTATGCTCTGTGTAAAATTTCTGCACTTGCATGTAAAAATCAAATTGAGCTAATGCTGAGAAATTATTGATATCTATTTGGTCTGCGCCTTCAATATTTGCCCAACTAACTTCTGTAGGGATTTCAACTAACCATTCTGTACATCTTGGATCAAATGGATTATCGAGCAAGCAACCATTTTCATCTTTATCAGATTGAGATGGAATAACTGAGTAACCATAATCCATGCAAGCTAAAGCAATTGGGTCATTTTTCCTGAAAGTTATTCTTCTTATGAATCTTTGAGCCTTTGGAGGATGCCATCCTGGAGCTGCTCCAGTAAGAAGACTTTTAGTTCCAGCTGGCTGAACTGTTGTGCATCTATTTGGTCTCCTTAGATTATGCTTATCACAATATTCCCATACAGTTTCTTTTACTATTTTTCTCCAAGAATCTAAGAATTTAGCTTCCTTTTCTTTGAAGGTCTTCCCTTCTTCGCTATTTGGCCTTCCTGCTTCCCACCATTTCAACCATGGCGTCCCAAAGGCATGGACACAAAAATCAAATAATCCGGTGAAACTTACTCCTACGATAGGATCATATTCCCTACTTTTTCTGTAACGCTCAACTTCAAATTCATGATTAAGTAAGCATGCTACAGAAAGAGCCGCTGCTTTAAAAGCTTTTTTTTGCTCTTCAAAATTTCCTGGATCAATCTGATTTAAATGAACTTCAGCCAAATTGCAATGGAAATCATTTCCCAAGATCTCCCCACAAGGGTTAAGTCCATATCGGCTCATTCTGTGGTCTAATTCTTCTTCTGAAAAAGGACCATAACTAGTATTTATCCAATTTCTCGCTTCATCCCTGCCTTGTTCTGAGTAGATTTCAATAAATTCCTTTCTCAACTCATAATCTTTGAGAATATCTGCATTTGACCTTGCGATTGCTTCTGGAGCAAATTGAATGGCCCCCTCACCTGAATGGAATTGTTTTGTTACAGCATCTAAAACAGTTTGGTAAGTTGGCTTTGTATGGTAAACCCTAGTATGATTGGCCATTCTGAGGGCATCTTTTTCAGGATCTATTCTCCAATTACCATTCTCATCTTGACTCCATAAATTTTCTTTTGCTGATGCGGCTTCCTTATCATCTGAAGCAAATTGTCTCATTCCAGCACTTCTTCTTATATTCCCAGCAACTATGGTTACTGCAGCTTCATCAATTAATAAACAACACTCTACTGTAGTTAATTTCCTGCCAATTGCCTTTCCAAGAAGTGATGCGACTCTAGAGTAAAGATCTTTCAATTTGATAGGATTGGCCATACCACCAAAACCTTTTAATGATTCTCCAGCAGGCCTAATATCTTCCAAATCAATATAAACATCAATTTCTCTTCCAAGACTCTCGTTACTTGATGCCTCAAGAAGATATTTATAGCTATCTACCCATCCTCTTCTGCTATCTCCAACTTTGATATGAAGATCTTTTCCTTTGATTTCTAATGATGACATTTCGTCTCTTTGATCTTTAGGGGTTATTCCAACTTCACTGACTGATTTAATATTTATTTTGTTAATTACCTTAGGTAAATTATTTATAAAATGAGGCTCAATTATTGCACCTGTTCCGCATCCCATCATTGCTAAGTCCATCATTAACGCGAAGGCTTCCCAATCAATTAAGTTTGTTGAGGTACAGTTGTATGCTCCTGAGAAATTTTGGTTCTTATTAATCCAGGGGGTTCCGCCTATCCATAACCATCTTCCTGAAGGTTGAGCTTTTTGGTTACTTTGCATCTCTCTCATTAGGACTAATTCTTCTTCAGAAAGTTTTCCTAATTCTTTTAATCCCGATAAATTCCTTTCGCTTACTTCGCTCCAGTTCTCCCTTTTGCCAGATGAAGTTTTCCTACTATAAGATCTAAAAAAAACTGGATAAGCAGCTGGCGCAGTTTTTGGAAAATCATCTTTTTTAAGATTATTGGAATTGCTCTCTGAAGAAGCTTTATTTGGTGCAACAGTCACGATAAAAAAAAATGTATGTAAAAAACCCGTACTGGAAGAATAACTCTACCTGTGGCGTCTGCAACTATTCTTACCACTATTTAACGGTTTGTGTAGAATTATGTTTAATATGAAATCTTTGTTTCAAAAAAGGATATGAAAAGAGTCCCTGAACCTGAATTAATGGAAGAAAAAGAGCAGGTCATTTCTTATGACGAAGCTGATTTTTCAGAGGGGGAAGTTAATCTAATTAATCAAATAAATCAATATCTTTTGAAAAAACATATTTCTTTAGGTGAAAAAGATTTAATAGTTGATTTAGGATGCGGCCCAGGAAATATTTCTGAGAAGTTAGCAATAAAATGGCCTAATACTGCAGTCGTAGGAATAGATGGTTCTAAAGAGATGATTTTGAGAGCAGAATATAATAAAAGTATTTCTAATAATCAAAAAAAATTAAAAAATTTACGCTACATTTGTTCTGACATCAAAGACATTAAATCAAATAATTTTTTATTTAAAAAAAGAATTAGTTTACTTGTAAGCAACAGTTTGATTCATCACATTACCAAACTTGAAGATTTCTTCAACACAATAAGAAGCTTGTCTAGTAATATCACTGTAAATTTTCACAAGGACTTAAAACGGCCATTAGATGAAAAGTCTGCTTTAGAACTCAAAGCACAATGTTCAACTAAATATAATGAGATTTTAACTAATGATTATTATGCATCTTTAAGAGCTTCTTATACCTTTAAAGAGTTAAAAAATTTTACCTTAGAGAATGATCTATCCTCTCTAGATGTGTTTGAAGAAGGTGAAAATTATTTAATAGTTTATGGTAATGTTTAAGAACTAAGTGAAAGGCCCTTGTATTATATAAATGAGCTTAGATACTAAAATTCTAAATAATAAAGAAATACTGGATGCTGTAAATAAAAGAAGAAATTTTGCTATTATTTCACATCCAGATGCTGGGAAAACAACTCTTACTGAGAAGCTTCTTTTGTATGGAGGTGCCATTCAACAGGCAGGAGCAGTAAAAGCTAGGGGTAATCAGAGAAAAGCGACCTCAGACTGGATGGAACTTGAGAAACAAAGAGGTATTTCTATTACATCAACTGTATTGCAATTTGAATACGAAAGATCAATAATTAATCTATTAGATACACCAGGACACCAAGATTTCTCTGAAGATACTTATAGAACATTAGCTGCTGCTGATAATGCAGTTATGTTGGAAGATGCTGCTAAAGGACTAGAACCACAAACTAGAAAATTGTTTGAAGTTTGCAAAATGCGAAAAATACCAATATTTACTTTCATAAATAAAATGGATAGACCAGGAAGAGAGCCATTTTCTTTACTTGATGAAATTGAATCAGAACTTGGATTAAATACCCTACCTATAAACTGGCCAATTGGGAGTGGCGAGGAATTTAGAGGGGTTATTGATAGATTTTCGAGAGAGGTGATTTTATTTGATAAAGCAGTGAGAGGGAAACAATCGAGGGAGAAAAGATTAAGTCTTGAAGACAAAGAGCTATCAAAATATGTAGAGAGAGATTTACTTGAAAACTCACTTGAAGAACTGGAGGTTCTTGATGAGGCAGGATCTAAATTTGAAAAAGAAAAAGTTTTTAATGGCTCTTTAACCCCAGTTTTCTTTGGATCTGCCATGACTAATTTTGGCGTAAGGCCATTTTTAGATAGGTTTTTAAAAATGGCACAAAAACCAACTTCAAGAAATAGTAATAAAGGGGATATTGAACCTGCAAGCGATGAATTTAGTGGGTTTGTTTTTAAGCTTCAGGCAAATATGGATCCAAAGCACAGAGATAGGGTTGCTTTTATAAGAGTTTGTAGTGGCAAATTTGAAAAGGATATGTCAGTTAAACATTCCAGAACTGGGAAAACAATTAGATTATCAAGACCACAAAAAATATTTGGGCAAGATAGAGAAGTAGTTGATGATGCCTATCCTGGCGATGTTATTGGTTTAAATAATCCAGGGATGTTTTCTATTGGAGATACTCTTTACACTGGTGCTCATTTGGAATATGAGGGTATACCATCCTTTAGTCCTGAAATATTCAGCTGGCTAAGAAATCCAAATCCCTCAGCATTTAAAAACTTTAGAAAGGGCGTTAATGAACTTCGAGAAGAAGGTGCTGTTCAGATTCTTTATGACTTTGATGAGAGTAAAAGAGACCCTATACTCGCAGCCGTTGGTCAATTGCAGTTGGAGGTGGTAACTCACAGATTAAAAAGTGAATATGGTGTGGATGCAAATCTTGAAACAATGCCATATCAATTGGCTAGATGGATTTCTGATGGATGGCCAGCCATTGAGAAACTAGGCAGGATATTCAACTGTAAAATAGTTAAGGATTGTTGGAATAGGCCAGTTATCCTTTTCAAAAATGAGTGGAATCTAAATCAATTTGTTGAAGACAATAATCAATTAAATTTAAACAAAGTTGCGCCCGTTGTTAGTGGAGTCGAACCAATTGTTTTATAAAGTCTTAATGGATTATAAAATTAGTTAATCTGTTAGTATTGGTAAAAAATTTTGGATTCAAACATTAATAAAAATAATAACGAAAAATCACCTTATGAAATTTTAGGTGTAAAAGAAGGCGCTGCTTTTGAGGATATTCAGAAGGCTAGAGATATTAAAGTTAAAGAGGCTGGTGAAGATTTAATTTTAAAAGCGAAAATAGAATCTTCCTTTGATCAATTACTCATGGGGAGTTTGAAAGCCAGGCAATCAGGGAATGTAAGCTATGAAGCTGTCAGTGCCTCAAAAAAAGAAAAACAAATTAATCAATTTACCAATAATAATTTCCCACTTCTTTCTAAGATAAAAAATCTAAATAATAACTCTAACAATTCAAGTCAGTATAGTCTGCCAAAAATAACTACCCCCTCATTTGATAATCTTTCAATAAAAATATCTGTTGGGCTATTATTTTTAATTTTGTTATTTATCAGTCCAGACTCTAATAATAGACTTTTACTCTCTCTCTCAACATTAATACTTACCTATACTCAAATTAAATCTGGGAAAAGATTTATAGGTTCTCTGGGTTGGAGTGTTACCTTTCTCTCGATAGGATTAATATTTGGTGGATTGCTTGAAAATAATTCTTTCATTCAGGAAGTATCAAACAACTCTTTATCAATACAAAAAATTCAAAGTATTCCGGCCATGGTTATTTTATGGCTAGGCGTAATTTTTTTATGATTGATTTTCTATCATCGATTTAATTTCTTCATAATTTATAAGATATTTATTTTTACAAAATTCACAAACCAACTCTGCTTTGCCATCTTTCTTCAGGATGTCCTCTAACTCGCTCTTATCAAGCATTTTCATCGCATTTAAACTTCTTTGTTTGGAACACTTGCATCTAAAACTCACTTCTTGGGAACGAGCTTTTTCAGAGATTGATTTATCGTCAATATCGGGAAATATATTTCTAATTAACGAAAGAAGATTATCTTTTGACTTAAATAAGTCTTCGCTGAAAGAATTAATTTCTTTACATCTTTCTTCAAGAAGTGAGATTAGTAGTGGGTCAGTATCTTTTTTAGGTAGAACTTGAGCTAATAAACCACCACTACAAATAACACTTTTATTTTGGATTTTTTCTCCAATAAACACAGCAGAGGGAGTTTGCTCTGAATGATATAAATATGAAGCTAAGTCTTCCGCAATATTTCCATTTACTAATTCAACAGTGCTTGTAAAGGGTTCTCCAAATCCACTATCTCTAATTACATTTAAATATCCTCTACCTAATGCTTTTGTAAAATCAAAAGAATATTTATTATTACCTTTTTTGACTAGGTCTAATTCTAAATTAGGATTCCCCACATAACCCCTTACTTGTCCGTCTCTACCTGCATCAACTAGTAATCCTTTTAAAGGTCCGTCAGATCTAACTCTTAAAGTAACTCTCCCATGCATTATCTTCATCGAGCTTGCCAAAAGTAGTGAAGCACTAAATGCTCTTCCTAAGATACAGGTGGTTAAATAAGAAAGTCCGTGTCTTTTTTTTGCTTCTAAAGAAGATTCTGTTGTTAAGACCGCAACTAATCTTATTCCTCCATTTGCTGCAGTAGCCCGAACTATCCTATCCTGCATGATTTTTATTCATAAAATTTTTGATTTTCCCTTTTTCCAAGAATAATATCCTAGAAGGAATCCCCTCAAATAAGGCAGGTTCATGAGTAACAATAATAATTGTATTTTTATTTTTTAAATCAAGAATTAAATTCTTTACATCATTTCTCATTGAATAATCTAATCCAGCAGTTGGTTCATCAAGTAAAAGAATTGAGGGGTTTCTAAGTAGTTGAACTGCTACAGCTAATCGCCTTTGTTGTCCGCCACTTAGTTGTTCTGGTGGTTGGGTCAGATTAATTTTTTTCAAACCAACTTTATTTAAAACTATTTCTATATTTTTTTCTCTTAAAGATTTATGGCCTATTTTTAATTCTTTCCCAATGGTTGTTCCTATAAAGTATCTTTCAGGAAATTGGAATACTACTCCACAAAACCATCTTCTTTGCCTAGAAGATAAAATTTTATTCTTCCAAGTAATTTTTCCTTTTTGCGGATTTGTTAATCCGCTTATTATTTCGAGTAGTGTTGTTTTCCCAGAACCACTATTGCCGCAAATTAAAATGATTTCATTTTCATGAATTTTTAAATTTAAATTGTCTATTATTTTTCTTTCACCAGTTTGGGGTTGATAAGATAATTCTTTTAAGTCAAGCATTATTAATTAAGTTATAGGTATGAATTTTAATCTAGTAATAACTTACTTATAATAGCTGTAGATCTAAAAAGTTATTAGTCAATATGAATATTATTTTTAGGGAAGTTGATCCTTTTAATTGTTGGATATGGATCAGGTTTTCAGAATCACCAACTCAAGATGAAAAAAATTATTTAGATGGTGTTTTTGATAGTTGGTACGTTTTAGGAAGGTTAGGTGGATTCAATTCTGAAAATTTGCAAACTCATGAAGAGGGTTCCGATCTAAGTTGGATGTCCTACGATAATGACCAAAAAAATGCATCTCTTCCAGCCTTAATGCATAATTTAGGAATTATGGAATATCAAAATCTTTGGGGAAGATGTTGGGTTGATTTTGGCACTTCAGACTCCATTTCAATAGATATATTAATTAATTCTTTGAATGAGATATCAAATAATTATGTAAAAATTGAAGAGTTAATCATTGGGGGTGAAAATAATGATTGGGCAATTGAAGAACATGAAGATTTAGTTTTCAAAGATTAAGTGTTTTAGATGGAAGACTTAACTAGATTAATTATTTCCGATGAAAGAATTGAAAATATTAAGAATAAAAACTTAGAACTTTCTAAAGAAGAGGCTCATTATTTAAACAAAGTAATGAGGATAAAAAATGGTAAAGAAATATTTATAGCTAACGGAGAGGGTTCATTATGGAAAGCTATAAAAGTTAAAAATGATTGTTTAGAAATAATTCAATTAAAAAAACCTTACTTATTTCAAGAACAAGAAATTTACTTATTAGGAATAGCTGTTGTTATACCAAAAAGTGGTTTTGAGGATATTTTAAAAATGTGCACTGAAATAGGAATTGATTATATACAGCCATTATTTTCAGAAAGACAGGTAAACAAAAATTTAAATTTTTCTAGAAAACTTTTGAGATGGAATTTAATTATCAATGAAGCTGTTGAGCAAAGTGAGAGATTATGGAAACCATCTATTTTAAATGGAATGGATATTATTGAATGGCTAAAAATTAGAGATAATCAAGAAAGAGTTTCAATTTCTATAACTAGAGAAGAAACACTATATGACTTAAATCAATGGTTAAGAAAACAACAAGAATTTGGAAATAAAAAAGGAGGTATTTTTTGGAATGTAATTGGTCCTGAAGGAGGTTGGTCCGCTAAAGAAATTGATTTTTTTAAAAAAAATAATATTACCTTTGTTAAGCTTTCCGAAACTATCTTGAGAACTTCAACCGCTAGTATTAACGCATCATCAATTCTAAATCAGTGGAGAATTGATTTGAAATTAAAGAATTAGATAAATATGGATTTAATTAGAAATCAATTTTTTATAGGTTTTTGCATTAATTTTATTTTGATTTATATATTTTGCAGGATTCCTTTGATGACGAAAAGTGGTTGGGTAAGTGCAGGCATCTTAGGCACAATTTTGTGGGGATGTTTGTCTTGGCAGGGATGGATGTCAGTTGTAATTTATTTATTATTTGGATCCCTCGTTACCAAAATAGGTTTTAAATTTAAAAAAGCACAAGGAATTGCTGAAAAAAGAGGCGGGAGAAGAGGTCCTGAGAATGTATGGGGCTCAGCAGCTACAGGATTATTTCTTGCCATTATGACCAAATTTAATGCTGCCAATGTAGTGATGTTTAAAGTAGGTTTTGCTGCAAGTTTTGCTGCAAAGTTGGCGGATACTTTTGGTAGCGAAATTGGAAAAAGATTTGGTAAAGACACATACTTAATTACTTCACTTAAAAAGGTTGATAGGGGAACTGAAGGAGGAATAAGTATAGAAGGAACATTAGCTAGTGTTTTGGGATCAATATTTATGGCTTTTATAATGCTTCGTCTATCAATTATTTCTACAAAATATCATTTTATAGTTGTTGTAGTTTCTGGATTCTTGGCAACACTTTCTGAAAGTATTATTGGTGCTAAATTTCAAAACAAATATAAATTAAGTAATGAATTGGTAAATGCTATTCAGACAAGTATTGCTTCTGTTTTGGCTATCTTTGCTCTTATCTTATATTCATATTTTTTAAATTAATAATATTTAGAAAGACCTAAGAATCCTTCCATTTTGTAAGAATCTCCCAGCTTTTAAGTCTTTGGAAAAGCCAGAAATGACCTTCGGAATTTAAATGAATTCCATCATGCGTAATCCAATTTTTATTCCTTTTATCAGAGTACATTTCTCTAAAAGTAGGCAGAAATGGGACATTCTGATTGAGGCATACTTCCTCCATTCTCCTTTCATAAGAATTACAAAAATCATTTGAGTACCATAGACATCCTGCAAACGGCATTTTGCTTTCGTCAACAGGTGTCAGACCAATAACAAATACATTTGTTTGAGAGTTCATTTCATTAATTAGCCTCTCTAATCCATATTCAAATCCATCTATATCTAATTGATGTCTTCCATTTATCTGACCAATTGCTGCAGTGTCGTTAAGACCTACATTTAGTAGGATTGCTTTAGGTTTATTTCTTCTCGTTTCTCCTCTAGATGACCATTCTTTTTCCCATCTAGATGAAACTTTTTCTATCCCATCTCCCCTAACGCCAAGTTGATAAATAACTGGCCCATTGTGGTTATTGCACCAATCTTTTCTAAGCCTCTCACACCATCCACCACCCTCATTATCTCCCCATCCATAAACTGAGCTATCTCCAATTACAACTAGCTGTTTTGGTAAACTAATCACTATAACCGGAAAAAAATAATTACTTGATTTAACAAATTATTCTTACAAATCAAGTTAAACTATTTTTGATTTTACCATTTATTAATTCGCCAACTATTGCGATGGAGCTATAAGCTATCAAAACTATGGCAACTTCTTGCCATGCGAAGGAGCTTAGTGATTCTTGCAATTGCCAACCTAGACCAACACTTCCAATAACCCCAACAATTGCAGTTTCTCTAATAATGATGTCAGATCTATAAGCGCAATATGCTAAGTAACTTTTTGCTTGTTGAGAAAACAAACCTAAAAGCCAACTAGTCTTTTTTGAGATGCCTAGTGATTTCATTGCAATATAATTTCTCTTGTCTTGGCTATCTAGATTTGTAAAAAGTAACTTGCTAGTAATACCAGCGTTGTGGAGACCTAATGTTAAAGCTGCTAAAGATACAGAAGGATTATTAAAAGTTAATAGAGTTAGAAGTATTACAGGTGTAGGTATTAAACGTAATAAAAATGCAAAAATTTTTATAAAAATTTTGGAAGTGTTATCGTTAAAAATTCCTATTACTAATGGAGGTAAACTAATTGCGATTCCTGTTGATAAAAGACTTAAAATTATTGTTTCTAATATAAGTTTTAAGAAATCAAGTAAT
>JAOOLS010000015.1 GCA_028408915.1 Prochlorococcus sp. AH-716-J09 | reverse complement strand
ATATCTCTTCTAAAAAACCAGGTTTAAAAGGGACTATTAAACATTTCTTTAGAAGACAAACAAAAAGTTTAAAAGTTATTAAAGATATAAGTTTTGAAATTAAAGAAGGAGAAATAGTAGGTTTTCTAGGTGCTAATGGAGCCGGGAAAACAACAATATTAAAAATGCTTTGTGGCTTAATTTATCCAAGTGAGGGATCTATCTTAGTTTCAGGCTACTTACCTTTCAAGAGAAAAGATAAATTCCTGAAGAATATAACCTTAATAATGGGACAAAAACAACAACTTATTTGGGATCTTCCACCAATTGAATCATTCTATTTGAATGCATCAATATATGACTTAGATAAGTTCGAAGCTAAAAAGAGAATAAAAAAACTATCGGAAATGCTTGAAATTGATGAAGAGCTATTCATACCTGTTAGAAAACTTTCCCTAGGTCAACGTATGAAATCAGAATTACTAGCAGCTTTGATACATGAACCAAATATTCTATTTTTAGACGAGCCGACACTTGGATTAGATATTAATGCACAGAGAAATTTAAGGAAATTCCTTCAAAAATATAATAAGGAAACCAATGCAACAATATGCCTAACCAGTCATTACATGAAAGATATTACATCACTATGCAAGAGAGTTATATGTGTGCATGAAGGGGCAATATCCTATGATGGGAAACTTGACCTATTATTAAAAAAACTTTCTCCTGTTAAGGAAATATTAATAGTTTGTCGCTCAGAAGATGATGCAATTAAATTAGAAAATTCCGGTTTTAATGTTAAAAATAAAATAAAGAATGAAATCACTATAAAAATTAAAAACAACTCTATTACCTCTTCACTAAAAACTATCCTAAATGATTTTGATATTGAAGACCTTTTTATAAATGAACCACCCATAGATGAAATTATTGGGAAGGTATTAATCAAAAAAGATTATGATATCTAATTTGATTTACCGTAAAATATTCACCTTATTAAAAGTCCAATATTCAAACATGTTGGAATATAGGGTAGAAATTGCTTTATGGGCAATTTCAGGAATTATTCCTTTTTTCATGTTAAACATTTGGACTAATAATAATTTAAATGAATCCATAAACATTAGTAATGTATTGCTTTCTAGGTATTTCTTATGTGCTTTTTTTGTAAGACAGTTTTCTGTAGTTTGGGTTGTATTTAGTTTTGAAGAGGATTCTCTTATGGGAAAAGTATCTCCGTATTTAATCCAACCTTTAAATCCATTTTTCAGATATTTTGCACAACATCTTGCTGAACAAATAACAAGATTTCCTTTCGCACTAATAATCGCATTTTTCTTTTTTATTTTTAATCCAGAAAGTATATGGATGCCAAATCTAGGTATTTTACTCTTATCGATAGTATCTACTTTCTTATCCTTCTTGATTCAATTTTTAATTCAGTCAATAGTTGCATGTCTATGTTTCTGGACAGAGAAAGCATCATCGATAGAAAGATTATTATTTATTCCAACTTTATTTCTCTCAGGTCTTTTAGCACCAGTAGTTTCATTTCCCTCATATGTTAAATCTTGGATTTATTGGACTCCTTTCCCATATCTAATTGATTTCCCTGCGAACTTACTGTCAGGTAATAAAACAAATATTAGCGGAGGCTTAAGTATGCAAATTTTATGGATTTTTTTACTTTTCCCATTATTTAAGAAAATCTGGTCTGAAGGAACGAAAAAATATACCGCAATGGGGTCATGAATTTAAGAAAATATCTAAAAGTTTATAAGAAATTCTTACATACTTCTTTAGCTTCTGAATTGGAGTATAAGACAAATATATTAGTTGATTTAATTACTGCAATTTTAAGTTTAGTTGGTAGTATTTTTCTATTATCTATCTTCTTTCAAAATAATGGATATATTGGCGGGTGGAAATTTGAACAGGCACTAATAATTCAAGCTATTTATACAATTTTGAATGGAATAACTAATACATGGTTCAATCCTAATCTTACAGAAATAGTTAAACACATAAGGGAAGGAACATTAGACTTCGTACTTTTAAAACCTATTGATAGTCAATTTTTTATTTCATTAAAAAAAATAAATCCATCTGGATTTTTAGAAATAATGCTTGGATTTTTGTTGTTGTTCTTCTGCATAAGAATAAATCAAATCAATTTAAGTTCTAGTTTTTTGACCCTATCATCTATTACGCTAAGCTGCTCGATTTGTATTTTATATAGCCTATGGTTTTTTATCTCTACTACTACTATTTGGTTTGTTAAGACTTGGAATGCGATAGAAGTTTTAAGATCATTTCTTTATATTGGAAGATTTCCTTTAAATTCATTTTCATTTTCTATAAGAATTTTTTTTAGTGTTTTCATTCCTATTGCTTTTATAACTACAATTCCTTCTGAAGTTTTTCTAGGGATTTCTGTATTATGGAAAATATTGCTTGAAGTTATTGTTGCGATTATATTTCTTATAACATCAAGAAAGTTCTGGTTATTTGCAATAAAATTCTATTCATCAGCATCTAGTTAAGTATCATTTAATAACCTCGCTGCAAAATTCCCAAATTCGTTGTTTACTTTTAAGATTAGAAAGCCTAGATAATTTTTTAAAATGAGTTTTAGATTTTTCAACAGATAAAAGCCTACAGTTGTATTCAATTTTATAATTTCTAGATATGATTCCTAATTTAAGTGCAACATCACAAAGGATAATTATTAAAGTTAGAAAAAAAAATATACCTAAAAATCGTAAAAATGATTTTGAATAATTTTCTTTTTCAGTTTTTAATTCAAACTTCATTACTTAACTATATGCTGAGGGCACTTAATTGCAGCAATAGCGACAGCCGTAACTTTAAAATTTTCAGACTTCTCAATAACCTTTTTAACCTCTAATGGCCCAAATTTATTACTTGCATCACTATAAGAAAGAAGTAAAGATTTATAGTTATCATGACCTAGATTTCTATACTCACAGAAATTATCTCCAACATAATTCAAAAGAGTTAGTAAAGTTAATTCAATCATTAAAAAGATTTTTACTAGCGAAGTTCTTACGAATAATACTGTGCAGAATACTTTTAACAAGTAAAATTGCCAAAAACATTTGAAATTATGAAATTAGATTTTCTTTGAAAACCTTAAAGTTTCAAAATTATTTCATAATTAATTAATTAACATAAAAGAAAATCATTAAAGCACTATCTGTAGTGTATAAAGATGATGTATCCTGCGCTACAGATAGGGGGTTGCATTTTTTAAGAATTTGGTTTAAAAATAAGGTTCCCCATCACCCGGCCACACTTATGTGAGGCCTTTTTTTTTAGTTTCTATAAAATAAAGTTTCTCTAAAGGTATCACTTGATAAAAAGATTTATTCATTAACGCCTTTAATAATAAATAATAATAATGAATTTATATTGTTAACTAATAAACCCGCTTTAGATTTTTTACTACAAATTTATTGAAATTCTCAATTAATTTTATAAAAAACCTTTTATGGATTTAATCAATAAGCTAATACCAACCAAAATACAAACTGTTATAAAAGTCTTTTTAATTAAAATATTCCCATTTAATTTTGACAGGTGAGCCCCTAAATATCCACCTGTAAAGGAACCAATTATTAGCACTATCAATACATTTGAAGGAACCGATCCTATTCTTGCCAAAAAGACTGCTCCGATAAAATTCCAAAAAATCCCAACAGTAAAGAATGTCATACTTATAGCTCGAAGAAAATCCATTTCAAAAGTTTTTATTAAAAGTATTGTTACAAGCAATCCAGTTCCTGAAGAAATAGAACCATTTAATATACCTATAAGAAAAATAAAAATAAAAAATCTAATTTTATGAACAAAATTAAGCTCCTTATTACCAGAAGATAAACCTAAATCTGGTTTAAGGAATGAATAAAAAGCTAATAATATGGATATTATTCCTAATATTAAGTACAAATACTTTTCTGAAATATATTCAACTAACGAAGCCCCTAAAATTACTCCTGGCAATCCAAAAATTATAATTTCCCAAGCAACGCTTATATTATTACCTAAAGATTTGTAATTTCTTAGGGAACCTCCTATTCCCAGTGCTACTGTTGCTAATTTATGACTAGCCAGAGCCTGATAATAGGGAACTCCCGATAAAATCAATGCAGGCAATTGTAATAATCCTGCCCCTCCTCCAGAAATCGCTGAGAAAGTATTAGAAAATAACGATATCAAAAAAATATAGATACTTTTAAATAAAGAATGATCAAAATTACCTAATAATATTGTTAATAAATAAAGCATTAACGATAAATTGCCTTTGTTTTAATTAGTGAAAATTATTCTTTTCATGAGAAGCATATGATTTAAAAAGTCTCATCTTATCTTTTTCAATCATACTTTAAAAAAAACTGTTATCATCAGAAAAAATTATCAAGAATTTTATGCATAGACAAGATGCAATCTACCTTGATCAGTTTTGTCCCAAGATAAGTAATAAAAATTGGAGAGAGTCTCTTAATAAACTAACTAATTATAAATGTATTTACTGCGGTAATCCCTCACAATCACTTGACCACCTACACCCAACGTCAAAAGGGGGAATTAGCAGTACAAGTAATTGCGTGCCATGTTGTTTGTCATGTAATGGCAAGAAATCAGATTCAGAAGTTCTTAGTTGGTACAGAAAACAAATTTTTTATGATCCTCGAAGAGCTATGGCGATACGAGCATGGTTTAATGACGATTTAAAACTTGCGTCAGTTCTTTTGAACTACTTAAATTAATAACGAAATTATAAATTGATTGAGATTCGAAATAATATTTTTATATATGGTTAAATAAGATCTTCCTACTCTGGTAAATGATAAATTTTCATTTAAATCAATCTTTTTATTTCCGAATTTATTTTATCGCTCCTGAAAAGCGAAATATTAGAGTAGTCATCTTTCCACATTATTGGCGAATCTAAAACCTTTCTCTCTGGCGACTTTACTGAAAAAATTAATCCAAATACAATAAGAATAGCAATCAATATGATTGTCATTACTAATTTGTCTGAAATATTATTCATAAACCTAATCTATCTAGAAAATTTTTTGTCAGGAGTTGTTTTTTCATAAATTTCAAGAAAATATGATTTAAAATAATTAACTCCATCCTTTCCAATCAATCCAATTGACCTTCCACAATCATTTACTACTTGTAATGAAATTTGATTAGCCAAGTCACTTTTCTCGATCCATTTTTTCTGTGGATTATAAGAAAAAGATATAATGTTTTCAGTTTTTACAATCGCTGATTTCATTGCTTCATCTTTAGAAAAACCATTTTGAATAGCGGTGCAATACTTCCTGGAGAAATTATTAGAGATCCTATTTTGCAGCAAACTAACACTAGGGTCTGACGTATCAAAAGCTATACCTATTGAGGGTTTTAAAAAATAAACTACAAAAAAAAGAAAACAAATAATAAATTTTAACAATAGCTATTTATCAATCAATATAAATAATACATTAGTTTTTTCTAATTGTCTTTTTAATTTAATCTGATAATAATTAACAGCAAATTAAATTTCAATTTATTAAAAATTAAAAGTATTGCGATAAGTTCAGCAATAATAGTCAGAGGTTTATTTGACTACTTATATGTACGAATCAATGATGACATTGCTATTTTTTCCTGACTGGACAAATGGGCTACCTTCAGACTTTTTAATCCTTCATTTTTTCGTAGGAGCTGTAATTTTCCCTTTCAACATGATTCATGCTAAAGCAAGAAAAATTGACAGTCAGAACCCAGAGGAAGCAGCTAATGGGTATAAAAATTCAGACAATACTACATTTTTTGGATACGAAGAAATCAATTAGATTTTCATAAATTTTTTTAAGGAATTACTTAATTGATGATAATTTTCCTAAATACAACATTAGATCTTAAAATTTTAAGTCCCAGTGAACCTATAGGAATATTAATTATTTTTTTAGGGTTAATATTTACTGGTATGATTTTCTATATCATTTATGCAGTAAGTACTAATAAAGAATCACTAGAAGATAAAAAAATAAGAACCAAAAAGGAGTACTTGCAAAAGGAGAAAATAGGAAAATTATTTCCTAAGAAAAAATAAATTTAATTGTTTTATTACTATAAAGGTATTTATTTATATTGTTAATGATCAAATCGGTAGGATCAAAAAACATAAGTTTCAGTTCTTTTAAATCAAACATTACTTAAAATTCCATAATAACAATTAAATTTTTATTACGAGGAGTTTAAAATGTTAATAGCACTACAAAATTATTTTCATATGATGCAAAAAATGTTAAAAATGGAAAAAATGATTTGAAATCTTGGAGAATTCACCTCAATATTTATTTCTTGCTAGTGGAGTAAATAATGGGGAAGGTTTTTGGATAGTGGGAATAAAAAATTGCGATGAAAATATCCTTGAGGATAAAAATCTTTTAGATTGCCATAGAAAAGAACTAATAGGTAATGAATCAGCAAAAGATATTCTTTTAGCTATTAATTTAAACTTGAATAATTTATTAAATGAACTAAGAAACAAAAATTATTTAATTGGAAGTCCTTCAATTGGAATTTCATTTGATCTCCCATTAGAAATCTTGGAAAATATTTTTGATTTTTGGTTAGATATTTATAAAAATCAAGAAGCCTGGGAATCTTGTCTAGGACTTCTTAAAGTTAGAAAAAGGATTCCTCTAACAAACCTAATTGAAAGCGAGAGTTTAAAGGGTAACTCTAAAAAATGGGCTATAAAAATTGAAAATTTACATACTTATGTTCCTTCTTCATTTAAAATTGAAAAATTAAATGATCCAATGTGGGAATAATTTTATCTTTTTACTACTCAAAATATTTACTTCGTTGGATATTTAAGTAAAAATAAAATAACTATTAATTAAAAATGAATCAACCATATTCTTTTAATATTGATCAAATGAACGGAATTGTAGAGGATACATACGCCAATATAATAAATGAATGTGAAAATTTAAAGAAAAATACAAATTGTCCAAATGAGCAAGTAGTAGCACTTCTTAGCGTGATTGCTTCAAATTACGCTGTTACAACAGAAAAAAACGAAAATTAAGATGATAAGTTATTTTACTTGGGGCGAATTTGATAAAAGCGTAGAACAAATAGCTAATAAATGTAGGTTTAAGGAGTTTTCGGGAATATATGGGGTTCCCCGCGGTGGATTGTGTCTTGCAGTAGCACTAAGCCATAAATTAAAAATTGAATTAATTTCAGAACCATTAAAAAATTCACTAATAGTAGATGATATTTATGAAACTGGTCTAACATTAACAACCTTCAAGGATATTGAAGGAGCAATGTTTTTTGTATTATTTAGTAAAATCAAACCTATATGGTGGAATACAGTATTTATATCTAAAAAAAACCAATGGATAGTATTTCCTTGGGAAAATACTTTAAATTCAAAAAGTGACCGCGAAGAGTACATCAAAAAAAGAGGTTTAAGTTGAGTAAGAAATTATATTTGGCTAATCCATATGGATTTTCAAAACAAACTAAAACACTTTTAAATGAATTTATTGAAATCTTCAATGATTTAAATGTAGAAGTCTTTGAACCTTTTGATAGAACAAAACAATTAACACAACAAGAAAGTCAATGGGCATATGAAGTTGCAATTAGAAATTTCCATGATTTAAAAAAATGTGATTGTATTTTTGCAATTGTAAATGGAAATCCTCCAGATGAAGGGGTAATGATTGAATTAGGTATAGCAATTGCTTTAAAAAAAGATATCTTTTTATTCAGGGATGATTTTAGGAATTGTTCTGATAGCGATCAATACCCATTAAATTTAATGTTATTTCTTGGCCTACCTAAAGATAATTGGGAAAAATATTATTTTGAATCATTACAAGAGATAAAAAGCAATAAAAAAAGATTTTTGGAGTGGGCAAAAAATTAGCCAAATAATTCATTAACCCTTAAGAAGAAGTTTTAAGTTTAAATATATCTGTTGAGGTGCTAAAATAAGTTTTATTTAGAAAATTTTGACACAAGTTACAGTTGGAGAGAACGAGGGGATTGAGTCTGCCCTTAGAAGATTTAAGAGACAAGTATCTAAGTCTGGAATCTTTGCAGATTTAAAAAGACTAAGACATCACGAAACCCCTATTGAAAAATACAAAAGAAAATTGCAACAGAGAAGAAAAGCAAGAAGAAGATAATCTCATCTATTACAACTCATATACTTTTTTTTGATAATTTAATATTATAAATTTTTTTTAGAAAGGTTTAAATATAAAATTTTAACTACTTAAGCTTTTTAAGCTTCTTAACAAGATTTATTCCAACTCCTGATACAGCAAGAAGATCTTTTTCATCAGCAGCAATAACTGCATTTTTTGTTTTAAATCCAGCCTCATACAAAGCTTTTGCACTTTTTGCTCCAACACCTGGAAGTGTAGTCAAAGTTTCAATATTTTTCTTAGAATTGATTGCTTTGGTTTTGGTTTTGGTTTTTGTTTTTGTTTTTGTTTTTGTTTTTGTAGACTTTGCTACTTTTTTCTCTTTCTTTAAAGGAGTTTCAGGAGTTACTGCACTTTTAAATAAAATTGATTTTAGTTTGCTGAGAAATTTAGAAATCATTGCAATATATAAGTAATAAAATTAGCTCTTCAATTTAATATTATCAAATTCCAGAGGAATAAATAACAAGACAATGACTAATTGAATAGAAATAATTTATTTACAATTATATAAAGACACACATTTAATATTTATGCAAGCTCACGAGCAATTGCAGGGCATTCTAAATTATTTTAAAAACTAAAAAAAGATAGTATGTATTTTCAAAATTTAAAGGGGTTTATTAATAATAAAGTTAAAATCTTATTAATGAACAGATCATAAAAATGAAGCTTATTTTTATAAGTGGACCTTCAGGAAGCGGGAAAACAACTTTATCAAATCAAATAATAAAAAAAAATAAAAATGGTATTGTTTTAAGTACCGACAATTACTATAAGACAGGGTTAATAAGTAAATTACTGCCAAAATTTATAGAAGGTTTTTTTGATAGAAGTATTAGTTTTAATAACAAACTATTCAAAAAAGATTTTGATTTTATTTATAAGAATGGAATTTCAATCTGTGATCGTTATTATAATTTCGAAAAGAAAATAATTCAAACTACCTTAAACGAAACAAATAATATTAGTTTTTTAATTGTTGAGGGTATATTTGCTAAAGAATTCTTAAACACTTTAAATAATAATGATTATATTTTTTTAGAAATAAAAACTAAAAAAATAGAGTGCATGAAAAGAGTTGTCCAAAGAGATATAAAAGAAAGAGGGAAGGATAAAAAACAAGCTGAGAATGATTTCTTAAAATCATGGAGCATTTATTACGAAAAATTCATACCTAATAGCATAAAAAATAATAAAAATAAATTTATTATTGAAGAAAAAACTGATATAGATCTCATTCTGAAAAAATTATTGAATTAAGTCTTTAATTTTTTTCTCTAATATTAGTGCACTTAAAATTGAGCCTTCAATTCTGCCAAATCCATCACCTTCAAACCAGTCTCCGCAAAATCCAATTCTATATTTTCTACTAAATTGTAAAGATAATGGTACGGCAAGGCCAGAAGGCTGTGAAGCTCTCCATTTCATAATAGATATTTTTTCATCAAAAGTTAATTTATGTAATACAGAATTCTTTTCAAACAGTTTGTTGAAATTTGTAATTATTTTTTGTTTAAAAACTTCTTCATCATCTGCGCTTATATAAGAATTAATTAACTCTGCGTTTTTTGAATGTATTACAATTCCTAATTTATTATTATCTTGCAGCTGAAAAATAATTCTTTCAAATCTATATTTTTTTTCTAAATTGGTTTTTAAATAAAAATACCTTTGTTTTTTAGAATAATAATCTTTATAACAATAATTTTCATTTGTATAAATTAAAAAAGTTAACCTTGGAATAAATGTTTGTTCTTCTAAGCAATTTAATAGTAAATCTATTTTTTTATCATTATTAATAGGAATAGCTTTTCTCAATGGAATTTGATTTACGTTTAATATTTTTAAAGACCTCTTATGTAACAACAAATTAGTGGAACAAATTATATATTTAGACTTGAATTTGTCGCCATTTTTTGATGTTAGTAACCATTCCTTATCATTGAACTTCATATCAACTATTAATGTTTCAAAGAAATAATCAATTTTTTCTTTTACATTATTTGACTCAATTATCTTTTTAGATAATTCACTCATAGAATCTAAAGATAGATAATTAACCCCACAAGAAAATTCAGATTTTTTTATAGTTTCTAAATTAGAATCTTCATTTAAAAAAAATACTTCTGAGTCGTCAATTTTTATATATTTATTTTCCAATAATTCATCAATATATCTTTTTAATAGAAGATTATTATTACTGTTAGATATATTAAAATTTGGAGAACCATGGTTTAGTTTCCATCCTTTATATTTTTTGCTTATTCTTGTACTTGATCTTCCTCCAAGACCACGACCAATTTCAATTAATCCAACTTTTTTTGTAATATTATTTTTCAGATATTTCGAAGCAAAAACACACGCAGATATACCTCCACCAATTATTAATAAGTCATATGTAACATCACTTTTCATAGGTTTAATATTGACAGAAATTACTTTTCATTTTCTAAAAAACTATAAACAGAATCAAGTTTTTCTGATGATGAAAAATCAGATTCAATTACAGGGGTAATATTATAATTTTTATAAAAACTAACTAGATCAATTGTATAATCAAAAAAATTATCTAATGAAAATAAACACTTTTCTGATATATATACCTCTTTCCAAGGACGAAATCTAAAACGCGCTATAAATTGTTTAGAAGGAATAAATAAACTTCCAAATAGCTTTAATTTTTGATCTTTTGCTATTTTCTTTATATAAATCAACTCATTTTGAAGAACTTTAATATCTGTGCCATATTGAAACCAAATTGAATTTATTAATCCAGTAGAAATTTTTCTTTCGAACCTTTCTCTTTCTGAACAAACATTATAATATTTTTTCAAATATGGATTGTAAGCTATACCTAATTTGACTTTTAAATTTTTTTCTTTTTTTAAATAAGCTAATACATCAACTGAGTCAAAGTTTTTTTTCTTAATTGATCCCGATACAAGCAGAATTTCAAAATTTTTATTAGTCTGAGAACTTTTAACAAATTCTAAAAAATCCTGATACGATTTTTCTTTATTTTTTGAATATTGATGATAAAGACTATAGTGATAGGTCACATTAAATTCATTATAGTTTTTAGATATATATTTAATAGTTGAATTAAATAAATCCTTCTTTATAAGTCCTTTACATGGAATATTGATGTTTTTTATATTATTTAATTTGCAGAAATTAAGTTTATTATCTAACTGAGAAATATTTTTAAATGATAATTCAAATCTTAAATTGTTGTTCATTATTTAATAATCACATTTTATCACTCAACATATTAACGAAAACATGCATCTGCTACGATTCTTATTTTGGAAGTCGTCTTTTTATTCTTAGCCTTTAGAAAATAACTGGGGGAAATCTCTAATGCAGCTTTTAAAGAAATTTTATCTTCTGCAGATTTTGCAATAATTTGATTAAAACATTTCCAATTTTCTGGCATTAGTAAACCGGGCCATGATAAATAAAGACCTACAAAAATCCCGGAAAATAAAAATAAAAATAACCTCATAACAAATAATTTTTTTTAATTTTACTAATTAAAAAAAACAATATTTCAATTGTATTGAAAAATAATTAATAAATTATTTCCTTTCTTCTTATCGCACATATTTAATCCATGAAAGTTTTTCATGAACTCGAAAGGTTAGAATAACAAAAAAAGTATTATTTTAGAATATGGCTAGCCAAGATTATCTAATTGCAATAGCTTTAATAGAGCAAAACTTAGTTAGAGCAATGCCTCTTGGAGGTAAAGAAATTAAAGATAATTTAGAGGAATCAGAAAATTTCAAGAAACTTGGAGAAGAGGTGATTTTAAATCTTCTAATGAGAGTATTTCAAAGAAGTGATGAAGGTGCTTTAAAAAGGGCTTCTGAAGAAAAAGCTTTGCTCCTTGTTCATATGCATCCTAAAAGAATGCAGAAAGAGCTTCCATTCATTAAATCCGAATGGATAAGAGATGGAGATACACAGCAGTTTCTAAAATACCTTGGCAATCTCTCAAAAGAAGTATGGACTGCATCTTTCGTAAAATACAAAGGCATTGAATTTACTTCTATCTCGAAGAATGAGGAGATCTAAAAATATTAAAAATATTTTCTTCTCAAAGAATTTCTTTCTTCACAATATTATTTTCCCTTGTAACTCTAAAGCAGTTTCTACCATTACCAAAATCAATTGAGAAATAGTCAAAATCATTTTTAATATGCAAGGCACAATTGCCTTCAATACATATACAAGATTCAATAATTTCTCTCTGAATAAGATCATTAACGTAAGGTTCTCTCTCTTTCTCTTCATCGAAATGCGGGCAGGCAATACCTTCAACTATTCCTAAACAATCAATAATGGCTAATTCTCTAGCATAAGAATCAGTTATACCTTTATCGAACCAACAAATAGCCCCAGCACTTACACCACTCATTACAATTCCTTTATCATAAGCATTTCGCAAAATTTTATGTAAATTCCATTCTTTCCAAACAGCTAACATACTTTTTGTATTTCCTCCGCCTACATAAATGATGTCTTGAGTTAAAACTATCTCTTCTAAGTTTTCTGTTCTAGAGAAGAAATCAATATGGCTTGTTATACAATCAAGTTTAGAAAATGCTCTATAAAAATTTAGTTTGTACAAACTACTATCGCCAGATGCTGTTGGAATAAAGCAAATTTTAGGTCTTTTTTTATTACTCAAAGAAACTATATATTTTTCAATTTCAAGAGAGCCTAATGAACGTCCAAACCCTCCTCCCCCAATTGCGACTATATTTTTAATAGGCATATTAAATAATTGATTTATATATGAATTTAAGACAAATTACCATTAAAGATCAACTGGAATTAAAGAAGGTTTATTTTGATTCAATTCAATCTTTAGATGAAAAAATTTATAGTAAAGAACAAAAAAGAGCCTGGTCAAGCCAAGCTTGGAATAACCCAAATTTTGATAAGTCAATAATTAAAGGAAAAGGATGGCTTATAAGTGAACAAGGAATTATTATTGCTTTTGCCACAAGATATCCCACCGATAGAATTGCGCTATTTTACTGCAAAGGTAAATTCCAAAGAAAAGGCTACGGCTCTAAGTTACTTCATAAATTAGAAGATGAAGCAAAGAAAGAAGGTTTAGACTCTCTTTGTACTGAAGCGAGCTTAATAAGTTATGAATTATTTATTAAAAATGAATGGGAAATTATACGTAAAGAAAAAGTCATTATAAATAACATTTTTTTTGAAAGATATAAAATGACTAAGATTATAAAAATTAATTAATTAATAATGTCTGGCAAAAGCAAGGGATTAATTCTGATTCAAAGAGTTCTAATTTGGGCGTTATACTTTTTTTCAGGATTTATACTTTATTCAACCCAAGGTATTTTGCCTTCATTGATAATTACTTTCTCAAGAATTATTTATCCATTATCTATTTTTTGGTTACAAATAAGAATTAAAAAAAGAACCAATTTTCTGCCTATTGATTCAAAAATGACAACTTCGCAATTGTGGTTCAATTTATTACCCGTTATTGCATCTCTACTAACTGTAATTTTTTCTTTAACTAATTCTTTCTTATATATCTTAGAAAAATTAATTAACTCTTAAATTAATTAATTATTATCTATTAGCCTTAGAAATTTATCTCATAAAAAACATAATGTAAAGAAATTTGTCTTTTACTTATATTTGTTTAAATTTTAAATAGTTATCAATAAAATCATGAAAAATATTTCATTAAAGGGAAATATTAATTTTGATAAAAAAAAGGATATAAATGATTATGAATTATTCTCTTTAAAAATCACAGATAGTTTATATAAAAAAGATATTGGAAAATTCCTTGAGACACTCTCTTCTCACTTTATTTAAGAAAATATTTTTTTTCTGATCTTCAAATTCAAACAGTCCCATTAATAAATAAGTATTTGAGGGATAATATGTAAAACCTATGAATACTCCAATGCAATTATTTCTTGCTGACTGCCAATTTCCAGATATTGAGAATCAAGTGAAAGCTTATCAATTATTTGTAGAAGCTTGGGAAAACGGCGAAATGGCAAAATCAGACAAAACAGATAAATTTGAGATGTTATTTAGAGTTCATGCACCAGGGGAGGGTAGAGTAGTTTGTTTATGTAAGGCAGTTAGTGATAAAGAAATTTTCGAGCATTTTGCTCCATGGAGAGCTAAATTTGGCATTCATATGGAATTTACACCTGTAATAAGCTGTCAAAATGTTGTTGATTACCATAAAGATTTGTTCAAAACATTAGGGTAATTAGCTTAAATCTAAAATTTATCGTGATTAAACCTTTTTCCAATCTTATTTATAAAAAAAAGGATAGAAATTTTCCTTCTTCAAAAAATAAGCTTAAAAAAGAAGAAGACGTCAAATCTAAACCATTAATAATATTTGGTTTTATCATCTCATTATCTTCCATCTTTTTACTTTTATTTACCATTAATAATAAATTTGGATGATATATGAGTAATTAGAACTATTACCTGGGAACAAAAATGTTCTATTATTAATTTAAAATAACTAACTAAATGGCGTTTAATGAAGGGGGGATGGCATCGGGCCTTCTGATCATTGCAGTATCAATAGTTTTTGCTGCCGGTTTTGGGTTTTTAGTCCTGCATTTTGTACCTGGGACTCCATTTTAGGCTATTCAACTGAATTTGATTCACAAAATATCTTAAACATTTACAGTTTCTAAATCCTGCATTTGATTATCCTCAGAATTAGATTTCTTCTTTAATCGATAAGCATAAACTAATGATCCTAAAGCTATGGTACTAGAGGCAAAAATCGCCGATATGAGTATCAATGCAAAAAGACCTCCTATTAGACCTCCTTTTAATCTAAGTAAATTTGATTTAATTAAAAGTATTGATAAAAAAACAATAGTAGCTTTAAGAGAAGAGATTTTCAAAAAAGTAAATGGATAAAAAGGATTTAACAACATTTCTTTGACTTGATATATTTTAGAGCTATTCTAAAAATAAATTTTAAAAACCGCATAAAAAAAGACTCAAATGAGTCTTTTAAAATCTATATTGAATATGATGATTTATGCATCAGGGTCAAAATTCTTTAGGTTAGGACCCGCCACAAGACCAACAAGACCAAAAAGGACTAAAGAACCAATTCCAAAGCCTGCTGCCCATGGATTGAAACCACCTAAAGCAAAAGAAGCTAATAAATTCATGATTTTAAAACATAATATCTCCGAGTTAGCATACAGATTTTTATGAAAAATATAGCTATATTGAGACATTTCTTCGTAATTATTAGAATCGATTAATTATTCCCTTTAGAAAAAATCCACAAAATTTTTATTATTTGTTTTATTATCGAGGCATTACTATTTTATTGGCGCACTTTAAGACCATCAATACTGTTTTTTTCTAATGACTTCCAACTATACCTTTATTTATGACGGAGAATGCCCATTCTGCAATCATTTTGCTGAGCTTCTTGAAATCAAAAGCAAGTTAAATAATATTAAAATTCTTGATGGTCGTAAAAATTTAACTCTGATTAAATCCCTTCTAGATAAAGGTTATGACCTAGATAAAGGAGCTATACTCCTGAAAGATGAAGATATCTTTCATGGGGCAGATGCAATTAATACTATTTGCAAACAGATAAATAATCCCTCAAGTAGTTTACTTTTATTACTTTCTAAAGTGTTTAAATCAAATAAACGAACAAATTTGATATTTCCTTTACTAGTCAGAGCCAGAAGATTAGCATTGATATCAAAAGGTATATCAATATCTCTAGTTTAAAAATAAAGAATTTCTAAATATTAAATAACATATTTATAAGCTTCTGTATCAATAAATGATTATTAATTATTTCTTAGCTAGAACTAGGTGGTAACAACAAGTATTCAATGATAGAAAACTTCAATCCCTTTATTTCGTTGGGCGGTGATAACCAAAAAGTTAATCATATGGCTGAAGCAGCACTTGAAATGAATTTAACATGCAATGATTTAAAGAAGGATTTAAATTTAACCGATGGAGATGTAGTCGACATGTTACAACTAGTCATGGATAGGTTTAAAAATAATCATTAAATTTATATTTTTATCTATTAATTGCTATATATCTAATACTTTTTAATGAAAACAGTACAAATTGAGTTTTCAAAATATGAATCAGTTAACTCTTTATGGTCTGAATTAATAGAAGATTACGGATTTGACAAAGCTAGAAAAATTGTTTCTCAAGCTATTGACTTACAAAAAATGAATGGCAAGAAAAATAACACAATGCCAATCATATTTTCAGGAACAGGAGGATTAGCTCTAATCCCAATACAAATGCTAGAAAAAGAAGATTTTAAAATTAGTAGTAAAGATAATCAAGTTTTAATATTTAATCTCAAAAGAAGGTCATTTCAAATTTTAAATGAAGCAAACTAATCTAAATTAGTAAATTCTCGAAAAAGCCAAAATTACTTTATAGTCTATTAGTGCAATCTAATGATAATGACTTTTGAAGCGACCTACCTTGGTTCAAATGGTTGGCTTATAAAATTTAAAAAAACTAATTTAATTATTGATCCTTGGCTCAAAGGAGATTTAATATTCCCTCCAGGTGAGTGGTTTTTTAAAGGATCATTAGACGAAGAAATTTTAATAGATAAAAAAATAGATATTATTTTGTTAACTCAAGGATTACCGGACCACTGTCATGTTCCAACATTAGAGATGTTCAGAAAGGATATTCCTATAATTTGTCCTAAAAGTGCTTTTGAAATATTAAAAAAAATTGGCTTCACTTCAATTAACGTACTTAAGCCAACTGAAAAAGCAAATCATTTTGATTTAAGTTTTGAAGCCACTGCTGGGGCTCCAGTACCACAAATAGAAAACGGATATATTGTTAAAGACGATCAAGAGAATGGGTTTTATATAGAACCCCATGGATATCTTGATGAAAATTTAAACAAGCAAAGTCTTGATGCAGTAATTACTCCTACAAAAAATTTAGAATTACCCCTAGTAGGTTCTTTTGTAAAAGGTGCTGATGTAATCCCTAAATTGATTAACAAATTCAATCCAAAATATATACTTTCAAGTACCGTGGGAGGAGATGCTAAATATTCAGGTTTTTTAAATAATTTTATTTCAGTTCAGAATTATGAAGAGGAATTAAATTGTAATCTCGTAGATCTAAAAAGTATGCAATCTATTATGATTTAAATCGATCCAAAAAGATCTTTAATTAACTCATTTAGCTTGAAAGTAAATCTACTTTAAAAGGAGCTCAAAAAATTCATTCATTTTTTATTACCTCAATACTTTTATTAGCTTTAAATAATAGCTATATGTGCGAAAATTCAAAGCTTAACCTTGTGATGAGAAATAATATTAATGGTGACTTTTCCATAGTAGAAAAGATATCTGAGTTAAAGCCAGGAGCATTTATAAATATTAGTTGGAATAAAAAAAAGCTTATGCTTCCATATTCTCTAAGAGAAGATTATATTTCATTTACAGATAAAAAATGGGACTGGAGGTACCAATTTAATAAGGACGGATTGCCTGATATCAATAATCCTTCTTTATACGAATTACTTCCTTCAGGAAAAGTTAAAGCACATTACTGTCAATCAGAAGATAAAAGTTCTAACGTATAATTTCAAAATAAATATTCTAGATTTTTAACTTCTGAACTTCTTTGTAAAGATGAACAATCCAATAAAACAAAAAAGTATTTCAAGATATGTAAAACTTAAAGATTACAAAATTTTTGATTATGAAATTCCAGAAATCTTATTGGACTTCGTAATTAAAAAAAATGCTGTAAATGTTACGACCAAACTAAAATTGGTAAAAAAAAATGAGAATACCAGAAATCTAATTCTTGATGGAACGGATATATTAATAAAAAAAATATTTATAGATGACGCATTACTAGAAGAGAAATACTACAAACAGCAAAAAAATAACTTAAAAATTAAAAATATAACTAAAGATAATTTTTTATTAAAAATAGAAGGAATAATTAAACCAAAGGAAAATACATCCCTTTTAGGAATGTATGAAAGTAATGGAATTATAACTACGCAATGTGAGGCAGAGGGATTTAGAAGAATAAGTTATCACTCTGATAGGCCTGACATTCTAAGCAAATACACTGTGAGAATTGAGGCTGACAAGAATGATTATCCCGTTTTACTTTCAAATGGTAACATCGTAAAAGAAAATGATCTTGCAAATAATCGACATGAAATAATTTGGGAAGACCCATATCCAAAACCCTCATATCTATTTGCATTGGTAGCGGGTAAACTTAATTGTGTAAAAGATAATTTCATAACAAAATCGAATAAAAAGGTAAAAATAAATATTTATGTTGAGTATGGTGATGAAAAATATGTCCAACATGCAATAAGTTCCTTACAGAAATCAATGAGATGGGACGAAGATAAATATAACCTTGAATATGATTTGTCATTGTTCAATATAGTTGCAATCAGGCACTTTAATATGGGAGCAATGGAAAATAAAAGTCTCAATATTTTCAACTCAAAACTAATACTCGCTAATTCTGAAACAACAACAGATGAGGAATTAGAAAGGATAGAGGGTGTGATCGCCCATGAATACTTCCATAATTGGACGGGTAATAGAGTAACTTGTAGGGATTGGTTTCAATTATCTCTAAAAGAGGGTTTAACAGTATTCAGAGATCAACAATTCACTGCAGACCTTCATAATCATGAAATCAAAAGACTTGAGGATGCAAAATTTCTTAGAAGCAATCAATTTAGAGAGGATTCTGGTCCGACATCGCATCCTGTAATGCCAGATAAATATCAAGAAATAGATAATTTCTATACGACCACGATATACGAAAAAGGATCAGAAATAATTAGAATGCTAAATAAGCTTGTAAAAGATGAAAATTTCTACAAAGGATTTAGTAACTACATCTCAACATATGATGGGAAGGCCGCAACAATAGACCAATTTGTCGATAAAATTTTGGAGCGCAATAAGGAAATCGATCCGAAAGAATTTAAAGTCTGGTACAAGCAAAATGGAACACCAAAAATTAAATTAAAGAGAATCTGGGATCAAACAGAAGAAAAACTTACAATTCAAGTCTCTCAAAGTAATCCAATAAAGAAAAACCCATATAATGATTTACCTCTAATAATTCCTATAAATCTGGCTATATTTTGCGGTAAAAATAAAAAAATAGAAAAAACAGTAGTTTTAAAAACAAAAAGCCAAGAATTTATTTTTAGGAATTTAAGATCTCAACTCCAAATCCCCTTGGTAACTTATTTTCGCGAATTCTCTTCACCTGTAGAGTGGGAATCAGACACTACTTTAGATGAAAATTTTATAATCTTAAGATATGAAAAAGATTTTTTTACACTATCAAATACTGTAAAAGTACTTTATAAAAAAATCATTTCATGCAGATTAGATGAAAAACCAGATCATAAAATTGAAAATAAATTAACAAGCACCTTAAAATCATTTATAAAAAATAAAGATATTAATTTATCCCTTTTATCAGAATTACTGAGTATTCCGACATTTGCTGAAATTGAATCGGAGATGGAAAATATAGACCCATTAAAAATATATAAAACTATTGACGAATTAAATAATTTATTCGGTACCAAATTAAAAAATGAATTATATTGTAAGCTCCAAGAAATAGAGAAAAATTTAGATAAAGTTTGGCCAGAAGGCAAAAATGAAAGAAAACTAATCGAAACTATTTGGAAACTACTCTTACACAGTGATGATGAAGAAATTAAAACCAAAATAATTAATTATGTCGATAGTAATTCAATGACGCTAGCAAAAGCTGCATTGAATTCTTTCAGTAGGATTAATTGCCCTGAAAGAAAAATTATTTCAAATATATTCTTCAATAAATGGAAAAGTAATAGTGTAGTTTTGGATAGTTGGTTCTCATTCAGTGCATCTATAGAAATTGATGAAAAAACAAGCAGCATTGAAAAATTATTTGAAAATAAGTTTTTTGATTTAAAATCACCAAACACTTTAAGAGCTATATTAAATACTTTCGTAACGAGAAATAGTAATTTTCATGCAAGGGATGGCTCTGGTTATAAATATATTGCAAAAAAGATAATTGACTTTGATAAATTAAATCCAATCGTAATTTCCCGTTTTGTGAAAGTATTTAGTAGATACAATTATTATTCAGACCCTTACAAAAGTAATATGATAAAAACAATAAAGCAGATTAAAAAAAATAAATTATCAACAAATACGAAAGAAGTATTAGATGCAATAATAGATTGATTAATTGATTAATTGATTAATTTTACAATATTTTACTAAATATAATAAAAACAATTGTGAAAACTAAAAATAAAATAAATACAAGATACTTATTAGTAAAAATATAATCAAATTCATTTTTATTATTAACTTTATTCCACTTTTTATTGACGTATGCCTTAGTTATAAATTTATTAGGTCTGCCGCAATATAAACATGTTGGAGAAGTTATTAAAATTAAATTTTTACATTGGGGACACTTTTTTTTTTCCATAATTTAATCTTACTGAATAAAATTGAAATCAGAAACAATAAATAAAATAAGTAATTTAATATTTATTAATTATATTTTGAAAAATTAAATATCATTGCAAAAAAAATATCTGATTCTAACTATTTAAAAAAATTCAATATAATTAATAACTTGTATTTGATTTGAAATGTTTGCTATTGCACTTGGAATGTCCCCTGTCGAAAAAATCACTGTTGCAATATCTGCTTCAATTTTTATAATCGCCTTTACATGGGTCTCTATTAAGGGAGATTTAAGAAAACTTGCTAATGAACTTATTGAAGAGAATGAAAATAATCAGGATAATTAAAAAAATCTTTTAACCTACTTTGCATGCAAACTAGGATAATCAATAATATGCCTAATTTCTTTTAAAGAAGAACCATAGATTTTTTCACCATTTAAGTGAACACCAATCCATTTTTCCTTTTGGTTAAAAAAATTACTTTTAGTAGTATCCCTCTCGAGATAATCTTTATTATCCCAATTTAAAGTTATATCCCAACCTTTATAATTTTCTATCATTGTGGAATAGAGAACATACTCAAATAATACCCAGAGAGACATAGAACAAAAACAAAGGAAATAAGTATTTTTTTCGTTATTTTTATTTAATATTTATGTAGTACTGACTTTTATTTTACGAGCAGCTTCATCTGCATTTTTTCTAGCCAAACTAATGTCAGAATTTGAAGAGAGAACAACACCCATTCTTCTGCCTTTTCTGGAAACTGGTTTGCCAAATATGAGCACTTTTGTCTTTTCAAATTCTAATGCTTCATTAAGACCCTTATAAATAGGATTTGGATACTCTTGATTAGAGAGTATAACTCTGGTTGCAGAGGGTTCTATTAGATCTATATGCGGTATTGGTAAATTTAAAAAAGCCCTTAAATGTAATTCAAATTCATTAATATTTTGACTTACTAATGTAACCATACCAGTGTCGTGTGGTCTTGGAGATAGTTCTGAAAATATAACTTCGCTTCCTTTTATAAAAAACTCTACTCCGTATAATCCAGCTCCATTAAGGTTATTTAATATTCTACTTGTCATTCTCTTAGCTTCAATAATTAAGGCCTCATTGATCTCTATAGGTTGCCAACTAGATTGATAGTCTCCATTAAATTGAAGATGTCCAATTGGTAAACAAAAAATATTTTCACCATTTTCTTTTCTTACAGTTAGAAGAGTAAACTCAAAATCAAAATTAATAAATTCTTCAATAATTACACCTTTAACCTTTCCTCTTGAATTTACTTGTGCCTGTTCCCAAGCATTTTGTAAATCATTTTTTGTTTCAACCAAACTCTGTCCCTTTCCTGAAGAGCTCATTAAAGGCTTAAGTAAAAGTGGGAATCCAATTTCATCTGCTTTTTTTTCTAAATCATCAAATTCAAAAATATAATCAAACTTTGCAGTTCTAATTTTTAAATCTTTAGAAGCTAAGTCTCTAATTTTATCTCTATTCATTGTAATTTCTACAGTTCTCGCGTTGGGAACAATATTGAATCCTTCATCCTCGAGTTCTTTTAGTGCTTCAATTGACAGTGCCTCTATTTCTGGGACAACATAGTCAGGCTTAAATTCTTTTATAACATTTTTTAAAATATTTTTATCTCTCATATCAATTACTCTTGAATAATCAGCAACTTGCATTGCAGGTGCTTTTTCATATCGATCAATTGCAATAACTTCTAATCCTAATCTTTTGGATTCTATTACTAATTCTTTTCCAAGCTCGCCACTACCAAGCAATAAAATTCTCTTTTTAGAAAAAATTGATTCTTTCATATATATAAAACTTATTCGTCATCACCAGAAGGTTGTGAAGATCTATCATCTGTGATTTTTTTATCTTTAGAATAACTAAATAAAAAATTTCTACCAAACCAATTTTGGCTTCCCATGCCATTAGTTATTGATCTTGAAATTGCTCCTAAAAAAAAGATTCCAATCATTGCCCAAATAATTCTTTCTAAAGCAATTGCAGGTGAAAAACCTTGACCGGAGTAAATAATTTCAGTAAGTGGGTCTAAAGGGTCCAAATTTAAACTGATTAATAATACTAATTATAAAGGGTTAAAGAAATGAAAAATTAAATCTTATAAAAGAAATAACTAAAACCACAATATAAATTAAACACAATAAAGTCTTTAGAATGCTATCTTCAAAGGGTGATTTTTTTTAGACATGCAAGTTGACGTACAAAATACTACTGTTCTTTCCGCAGAAGGATCATCCATAAAACTAGGTGAATATTCAGGGGATGTAATTTTAGTTGTTAATGTAGCTAGTTATTGCGGCAATACTGCTCAGTATGAGGATCTTCAAAAGCTACATGATTTATATTCAAGCAAAGGCCTTAGAATACTTGCATTCCCTTGTAATGATTTTGGTAAACAAGAACCAGACTCTCTTTCAGAAATAAAAGATTTTTGCACAACAAAATATGGCGTTAAATTTGAAATCTATGAAAAAGTTCATGCCAAAGGCAATACCACAGAACCATACACAACCCTTAACAAAGTTGAACCTGAAGGTGATGTTGAATGGAACTTCGAAAAGTTTCTGATAGGAAAAGATAGTAAAGTAATTGCAAGATTCAAACCAGGTGTTAAACCTTTTGACGAAAACTTAATAGCAGCTATCGAGGTAGCTTTAGATTCATAGCAACCTTTTTATAATTCAAATTAATATATTCAAAAAAACACCTTTTATTTTCAACTTAAAAAATAACAAACTATTCTAAAAAAATATCCAGTTTTTGGGTTTCATTTATTTCTAGTATTCTTTAATATAATTTAAATTTTTATTTATTATCAGAATCAACTTCTACGTCTTTTGTTTCATTTTTAA
>JAOOLS010000014.1 GCA_028408915.1 Prochlorococcus sp. AH-716-J09 | reverse complement strand
AAGAAGATTACGATAGACAAGGATTTACTGATAATTCTGAAAAACTTCTCACAAGTTATAAATATGCTTTTAATCTTTTCGAATCAGAATTTGAAATTTAAATTCAATTTCTTATTACCGTTTGTAAGGAGTTACAGGTATTTCAATTAGCTTTCCTTTTTGGAGATCAGATCTTTTCTCTTTTAGATTTTTGATACATAAAGATACCCTTTTCCGCTTTGAGCAAAATTTTTTTATTTGGTAGTCACTTAGTGAGAATGATTCATTAGTGAATGAAAAAAAGGCTAATAAGAACACAGAAAAAATTAATAACATTTTCATTTTTTATCTCCTGACTATTTCTATTTTTTTTTAATATAATTACTTTTTATTATAAATATCTATAATTTCTTTTAATTCATCTTTACTTAAGTCTGTTGAAATAAACACTTCTTGGGCTGTTTTACCCTTTCTTGCTATTGCTTTATATCCATTTATAGTTTTCACTGATAATCTAATTATCAATTTAGAAGATCTTCCCCTGGATCTTGAAATAGCAGCTGGAGTTATTGTCTTGATATTAATGTCCTGTGCTAAATTTTGGAGTATTGGAATTAGACCTTCTATATTTGTACTATGATTTAAAACTAACCTTCCCAATTTAGATTTTTCTTTATTCTATTGAAAAAATTTTGTTTATGAGAAATTAACTTTAGCTTTAGAATGATTAAAAATATTGAAGTTCTGTTATATTTATATTAGCGATTTAAATTTAATGATTTTTCAAATAGGTTGGGCAGCATTGGCCGCAATTTTTACTTTTTCAATTGCCATGGTTGTTTGGGGAAGAAATGGTGATGGTTCAATTGATATATGATTTCATTTTTAACTTATGAAGTCTATTTAAATAAATTTCTTATACTAACATCGTTTCTTTTACTTATATTCATAACATTCGCAGTAATTTATATATCCTATGTCTCTTGGAAAGATAAAAAAAGATTAAAAAAATAGGTACCGTTAATTTTTATCTTTTTTCTTATCTTTAGTCCTAAGCTCTTCAATTAATTCTTTTGCTTGTTCCATTTTTGATATGCTGCTTTTGTAGATTCCAATATCTTTTTCTGCTTTATTAGTAGATAAGCTTAACTTCTCAAAAATATCAGAAGTAATCTTATTTTTATCTGATTCATTTTTCTCTTTGAAATCTTGGGAGTTTGAAATTAATATATATATTCCTAGGTTTAAAATTCTTGAAGGATAAAGTTTAGAATTACTTTTTTTTATTAATAATTCTTGAATATCTATAGATGTTTTATCCCTGAATTCTTTTTGAGACTTTTTAGATATATCATTAATTTCCTTCGCTTCAAAATTTGTAGAACTGCATAAAGATTCAAAAAGTAGATCCAAGTGTTTTTCAGGTTGATATCCTTTCATTAATTCTTTGAATGTTTCGGTGAGACCGACACAAAAAAGAAAGTCTTGCGTAAATTCATTTTGATGGTTTAAGAGATTAAGTTCGACAAGCATTTCATCAACTATTCTTTTATATAAACCTGGAATGACGTTAGGAAATTTTTCATGAAATAACTTTTTGCTATCTGAAACAGTCAATTTTTCTTTCAATTTTTTATATGTAAACCTTAATAAGGTTAGCGTATGTTGACTCAATATCGTTAATATCTAATAAACAGATAAATATTATTATGATCCCTTTAGTTTTAGAAGAATCAGGTGGTAGTGAAAGAGTCTTTGATATTTATTCGAGGCTATTAAGAGAAAGAATAATCTTTTTGGGAGAACAAGTTACTAGTGAAACTGCTAATCGAATTGTTGCTCAATTATTGTTCCTCGAGGCAGAGGATCCAGATAAGGACATTTATATGTACATAAATTCACCTGGCGGATCGGTATATGACGGATTGGGTATCTTTGACACAATGCAGCATGTAAATCCTGACATTCATACAGTTTGTGTAGGCTTAGCAGCTAGTATGGGTGCTTTTTTGCTTGCGGCAGGCACTAAAGGTAAAAGAAGCAGCCTTAGACATTCAAGAATAATGATTCATCAACCACTAGGAGGTGCTAGAGGGCAAGCCAGTGATATAAGAATTCAAGCAGATGAAATTTTGTTCTTAAAAGAACGACTAAATACTGAATTATCAGAAAGAACTGGAAAGGATTATGACACTATCAAAGAAGATACAGATAGAGATTTTTATATGTCTCCAAACGAGGCGGTTGAGTATGGATTAATTGATTTGGTTTTAGACAAGAAACCTATTAAATTCTAATTTAATAGTTGGGGTGTTCTCTCTTTCTCAGGAATACTGGTGAATTTGGAAAGAATATTAACAAATTCATTTCCATCTAATGTTTCTTTTTCGATTAATAGGTCAACTATCTTATCCATAGCTTCTCTATTTTTGCTTACTATATCGTAGGTTTCTTTATAACATTCCTTGACCATTACTCTTACACTTTCATCTATTTGTTTAGAGATTGAATCAGAGACTTCACTTCTAGTCATTAAATCTCTACCAACAAATACTTCCTGATTTCCACTTTCTAAAGCTATCGGACCTAAATTACTCATCCCAAATCTAGTAACCATTTGCCGAGCCATTGAAGCAACTTGTTGGAAATCACCTCCAGCTCCTGTCGTAATCTCACCTTCTCCAAAAACTACATCTTCAGCAGCTCTTCCTCCTAAAGCACCCATTATCCTCGCTTTTAATTGCGCCCTGCTAACAAGGGTTTGTTCATCGTCTGGGGTAAACCAAGTTAAACCTTTAGCTTGACCTCTTGGAATAACGGTCACTTTTTGAACAGGATCATGAGCTTTTACAAGTGAACCTATGAGAGCATGGCCAACCTCATGATAAGCAATTAATCTCTTGCTTCTACCATCTGTTAGTGGAGAACCTTCCATTCCTGCGACAATTCTATCTACTGAGTCATCAATTTCTGAGATACTTATAGAGTCTTTTCTCCTCCTGGCAGTTAATATAGCAGCCTCATTTAATAAATTTGCTAAATCTGCTCCAGTAAACCCTGGAGTTCTTCTCGCAATGCTTTCGAGCGTTAAATCCTCTTGAAGTTTCTTATTCCTAGCATGAACTTCCAGTATTGATAGTCTGCCCTTGATATCAGGTGCATCTACAGTGACCTGCCTATCAAATCTGCCTGGTCTCATTAACGCTGAATCTAGAACATCGGGTCTGTTTGTGGCTGCAATTATTATTATGCCACTATTACCTTCGAAGCCATCCATTTCAGTAAGTAATTGATTGAGAGTTTGTTCTCTCTCATCATTACCCCCACCGATACCTGCACCTCTTTGCCTTCCGACAGCATCGATTTCATCAATAAAAATTAAACAAGGGCTATTTTCTTTAGCTCTTTTGAAAAGGTCTCTTACTCTACTAGCACCAACACCTACAAACATTTCAACAAATTCAGAACCTGATAATGAGAAAAATGGCACACCTGCTTCACCTGCAATTGCTTTAGCTAAAAGTGTTTTACCTGTACCAGGAGGTCCTACTAATAGAACCCCTTTGGGAATCCTTGCTCCAACAGAAGTAAATTTTTCTGGTTTTTTCAGAAAAGTGACAACTTCTTGCAGATCCTGTTTCGCTTCATTAACGCCTGCAACATCATCAAATACAACTCCTGTTTCAGCTTCCATTGCAAATCTTGCCTTTGTTTTTCCAAACTGCATTGCTTGACCAGGACCTCCAGGCATACCATTCGACCTCCTCGCTAACAAAATTAAACCTCCAATTAAGATAGCTGGGAAAAGTAAATTACCTAAAATTCCTAATGCAGGAGGAGCTGTTTTTACTGGATGAACATCAAAACTGATTCCCTCATTTTTTAGAATATTTATAAGTTCTGGTGTTAAGCCTGGAAGATCTACACGTAACCTTTGAACTTTATTATCTAAATCTGAATCTATTGTCTCTATAACTGCATTTCTGCCTCCTTCAAATATATCAACAGATGTAACCCTACCTGAATTAATGTAATCTAAAAATCTGCCATAACTAACTCTTGCTACCGCTGAATTTCTTGGAGCAACAGTAGTTCCATTAGATTTTAGTGAATCAACATTGCTTGAGGATAGAAATTGATAGGAAAGCGCTATTACTAAAAGTATAGGTAAAGCCCATAAAATTAATGTTTTAAATTTCTGATTCATTAATTTGTAGAAAGTCAATTCTAGGATTCTAGAATGAATCAGTGCATTTCGTTGATATTTTCTCTAACTTTATGCTTATACTACTCTTTAATGTATCTAATTTTTAAATGAAATTTGAGATCAACGATAAGGTTAAGTTGATTGCGCCAGTCTCTTATTTGAAGACTTCAGATAATATGCCGATGTTAAGACCACCTGATCTAGTGGCAATTGATGAAATAGGGGAAATCCTCTCAATTAAGTCTCCAGATACTGTTGAAGTAAAGTTTAGAAGAGGTTCGTTCTTAATAGATATTGATAAGATTGAGAAAAACTAACTTAAAAGTTATTCTTCCACCTATTAGAAATTTCTAAACATATATTTTTTTTTCCAGAAATACTCAGAAAAGGTTTTGAAAAATACTTATTTGTTAATTTTAAAATATCTAACGAAGATATTTCCTCTATTTTTGAATTTAAATTGTTTCCAGAAATTGGTGAAATACCATAACTAACTAACTGTATCTTTCTCTGTAAAATTTCATCTAGTGATTGATTTCCTAACAGAAAAGAACCTTTTAGTTTTTCTTTTGCTAAAAATATTTCAGCATCAGTCAAGGGATTAAAAAGTAAATTTTTCCATAGTGATGATAAAAGTTCAAAAGCAAAAAGTGCTTGCTCATTAGACACGGATAAATAAATTAAAAATGGGGCATTTCCACTTCTTACAGGATAATAAACACCTAAATCGTAAGTGATACCATGTTTTTCTCTAAAAAGTTTAAATAAAGCAGCGCTCATTCCATAAGATAGATATGATTCCAAAACCTTAAGAGGAAAATATTCATTACTTCTTCGAGAACAAGTTTGGCCCCCCATAATCATTATTGTTTGATTTGAATCATTATTAATGTAATCAAATCTATTAATAGTATTTAAATTATGATTAAAAGGATCTGATTTTTCTTTTAAGATTTTTTTCTCTAGTTTTGCAAAATTTTCTCCATTTATTTCGGGATTATTTGAAATTAAATACTTTTCTCTATTTTTAAAATTTTTAAACTCAAGTAAAACATCTTCATAGCTAATTTTTGAGACATCATTAGCATTGCCAATTGTGTTGAAAGCATAAGGATGATTTGAGTAAACAATTTTTCTCCATTTTTCAAAACAGATATTGAATGGATTCTCTTTATCTTTTTTAATGTGATCAATAGAAGATTTTTTTACTTTTTTAAATTCAGTTTCAGAGAGGATTGGCTTATCAATTATTAATTCTAATAAAGGGAATAATTTGCTGAAATGTTCATTTAAGGACTTGATACTTATTGAGATACCATCTTCAAATATTTCTTGATTTAATTCTGCTCCATAGGACTCAATATATTCAGAGAGAGTTAAATTGTTAAAACCTTCACATCCTCTGGTAAGTAATGAACAAAGGAGCTTGTTTATCCCTTTTTTGCCACTACTATCCATATCACTCCCCCCTTTAATCCAAATTGAAGCAGTTGAAAAATTTCTTTTTTTATTATTTAAAAAATATCTTTTTAACATTTACCAGGGGATGCAACTAAAGTGAATTTTTCCCCACGGATATATTCTGTGATCTCTTTGAACTTATCTAAGTTATTCCAATATTTTAAATGACTCTCTAAATTATTTATTGAAGATTTTCTCCCCCAAAGAAGTTCATTTCCAAAGAATGAAGAGAGTTGTGTAGATGTCTCTAAATTAAAAATATAATTACTTTTCACAATATTTATTGCTTTTTTTATTTCATCCAAAGCCAAGGCTTTACAATGTGAAATCTCATCTATTGTTTTATTAATTTGCTTTTCTACTAAATCAATGTCTTTGGACTCACAACTTGCTTCCAATATAAATAGTCCTCCTAATTCTCCAGCATTTACATCTACATATACCGATTCAACAAGATTACTATCTTCTTTTAAAACTTTAACTAATCTGCTGTTTCTTCCAACAGAGAGTATTGATGCTAAAATCTCAAGCCCAATAATATTTTTTTGATCATTCAGATTTGGGATAAACCAAGCCATAAATATTCTTGAAAACTCTAAATTATCAAACTTAACTGACTCTCTGCCATTTCTAATTTTTAAAGAAGGTTTATTTTTTCGATTTACTAAATTTGGACTTTCTTTTATGCCAGATAGATCACTTTTTTCAAAAATTTTATAAATTTCTTCAGAGAGATTCCCCGCAATTGCAATACAAACTTTTTCGGTATTGTAATGTTTGCTATGAAATTTCACAAGGTCATTTATCTCTAAGTTTTTTATACTATGTTCAGTTCCTAGAATCGAATTGGCATAATTCGGACTTAACCAAACCCTTTTTAGAAAATAATTAAATAGTCTTTCTTCAGGCTGATCATTTTGTTGTTTTATTTCATCAATAACTACCCCTTTTTCTTTTATAAATTCATCATGATTAAAATTTGGAGCAACGACAATATTTGTCAAAAGAGCAAGTGATTCTTTAAAGTTATTGGGTGGTACTAAGACATGGTAATGTACATCATCATAACCAGTTGAAGCGTTACTTAATCCGCCTAGTGATTCAATTTTATGGTCAAACTCACCTGGCATAATTTTGTTAGATCCTTTAAAAATCATATGTTCTAGAAAATGAGCAGTGCCGTTTTTATCAACATCCTCAAATGAAGAACCTGCTTTGCACCAAATATCAATGCTTATAAGCGGTAATTCTTTATTATCCACAAACACACATCTAGTTTTGCTTGAATGGGTGTAATAGTTAACTTCTCCTACGTTCATTTCGATTCTCTCTTTAAATTCTATTTTGGTACTTTTTAGCCTTGTTGTCTGAATCTTTAACTAAAACAAAATTAACTGACCCTCTCATTTTGGATTTATTACAAAATATTAGAGAGCATAGATCCATGCTTGAGGACCTTAAGATCATAAAAGTTGATCCAGAACTAACTAATATAATATCTAAAGAAATAGGTAGAGAACTTTATATTGAAAATGAATTTCATAAAGCAAAAGGTTTTAGAAAGTTACATATTGAAGCAGCAGAATTTTCAAAGAATCTTAAGATATTACACTGCGTTTTTTTTCCTGATCCAAAGTTTGATATCCCAATTTTTGGGATGGATTTGGTAAAAATAAATGATATTGTTTCTGCTGCCATTGTTGATTTATCCCCGGCATCACAAAACCAAGGTTTGAAATACGAAAAATTACTTTCTGGAGTTGATAAAAGTTCTTTTACCTCTTTGAGAGAGATTCCTAAATGGGGGGGCATTTTTTCTAATAATGTATTTTTTGCTTCCCTAAAAAGTAAATCTGAAAAAAATGATTTTTGTAGAGTTGTGGATCAATATCTCACTATTTTGATCAAATTAATTAAGAAAGCTAAACCGGAAGTTAATAAGGAAATAATTCAAGAGAGAATAGATTTCCAAAAAAATTATTGTGTTCAGCAAATGAAAAATGAGAAGACTAGCATGGTACTTTTAAAATATTTTGATGAAAAATGGGTCAATAACTATATAAAAACAGTACTCTTCGATTTTTAATGAAATTAAAAATATTAAAAAATTTATTTATTTATTTTTTATTTTTTACACCAATATCTCTTGGTGTTGTTTCCTGTTCTGGAAATAATAAATCTGGTACTAAATTTAAAGAGGAAATAACTTCAGATTTCATACCTCCTATTACAGCTGTTGCCGCACTTGGTCAACTTTCTCCTTCGGGAGAGATTAGACAATTGGCAGCTCCAATAAGTCAATTTGGCTCTTCCCCCCGAATTGTCGAAATTTTAGTAAATGAAGGAGATTTCGTAAAAAGAGGTGATATCCTTGCAATCTTTGAAAATGGAGAAAAATTAATTGCTGATCTTGAAAGAAACGAAAATCTAATTAATATTATTAACGAAGAAATTACCCTAAAGAAAGATCAAATTCAAAGGTATGAGTTAGCTTTGAACAAAGATGTATATTCTTTTGTAGAGTTTTCACAGAGAAAAGATGAATTATTAAAATTGCAGAAACAGAAAATAAACCTTATCGGAGATCAAAAAAATACCAAGATAGATCTATTTAATTCAAAACTAAGGAGTCCAATCGATGGTTTTATCCTTGGAATAAACACGAGAGTTGGGGAAAGGCCTCAAAATAAGGGTATTTTGGATATTGGTTCAAGTCAAAAAATGGAAGCTTTGATAGAGGTTTATGAATCTGACATCGATAGAGTCTTTATCTCTCAGAATGTTGAATTGAGCAGTGAGAATGGAGGTTTCCAAAAAAATCTTAAGGGAAAGGTAATTAGGATTAGTCCTCAGGTAAAACAAAGAAAAGTTCTATCGACTGATCCAACAGGGGATGCTGATTCACGAATTATCGAAGTCCTAGTAAAACTAGATCAAGATTCTATAGATATCGTTCAAAACTATGCAGGAATGAAAGTGATTGCAAAATTTATTCCCTAATGAGTTTTACATTTTTAAAATTTAGAAAAATACCATTAGCTTGGTTGTTATTAACTAGGCAACCATTAAGGTTAGCAGTTGCTATAGCTGGAATAAGTTTTGCAGGGATTTTGATGTTTATGCAATTAGGTTTTAGAGATGGTTTATTTGACACAAGCGTAACTATTCATAAACTTCTAGATGCCGATCTTGTTTTGATAAGTCCCAGATCAAAAAGTTCTATAAGCATGAGTGGATTCCCAAAAAGAAGATTAATTCAAACTCTCGCAGTAGAAAATGTTGAAAAAACTGCTCCCGTTAATCTAAATTATTTACTTTGGAGGAATCCTGAAAATCTTAAAACTAGATCAATACTTGCATTAGGTTTTAATCCTTCTGATTCACTTCTTTTAGATGAGGGATTCTCAAAGAAAGCTTATAAGTTGAGAAATCCATCAAGAGTTCTTTTTGACAAACTATCTAGACCTGAATTTGGACCTATTGAAGAATGGTTCTTATCTGAAAAAAAAGTTGAGACTGAGGTTGCTGGGAAAAGAGTAATTGTTGAAGGCCTTGTGGAGTTGGGACCATCTTTTGGTGCAGATGGTAATTTGATAACTAGTCGAGAAACCTTCTTAAGACTTTTTCCTGCTAATCCTCCTGGCAGTATAGAAATTGGTTTGGTAAAGCTAAAAAAAGGATCTGATCCTGAAATGATTTCAAGGATATTAAATAACTCACTACCAAATGATGTTAGGGTTCTTACAAAAAATCAATTTATAGAATTTGAGAAGAATTATTGGAAAAATAGTACTGCAATAGGTTTTATATTTAGTTTGGGAGCATTAATGGGTTTCGTTGTAGGGTGTGTAGTTGTTTATCAAATTCTTTATAGTGACGTTACAGATCACCTCCCAGAGTACGCCACCTTATTGGCAATGGGTTATAGACTTAAGTCCCTTTTCTTTGTTGTAGCTAGAGAGGGGTTTTTGTTGGCATTGTTTGGTTATTTACCTGCTTATTTCTCTGGTCAAATACTTTACTCAGTTATAAGAAGTTCTACTAAGCTACCAATAATAATGGATTCAGATAAAACTATTTTAATTTTCGTATTAGTTTTAGTTATGTGTATGGGGTCCGCCGCTGTTGCAATGCGTAAATTAGTTGACGCTGATCCTGCCGAAATTTTTTAACAATTGAAGATAAATGGTTAAAGCTAATAAATCAAAAAATAATGTCAAAAACCTTAAAACAGTCTCAATAAATAATTTGAGTCACTTTTATGGAAAAAATGAGAATAAAAAACAAGTTCTTAATGACGTTAATTTAAATATTGATAAAGGAGAGTTGGTTCTTTTGAAAGGACCTTCTGGATGTGGTAAAACGACTCTTTTAACATTAATTGGTGCCTTGAGAACCTGTCAAAGTGGAGATTTAACTGTATTAAACAATCAGTTAAATGGAGCATCACGGAAAACTCGTCAGATTCTTAGAAGAAGTATTGGAATGATTTTTCAAGGTCACAATCTTCTGAGATGTTTAACAGCAGAACAAAATGTCCAGATGGGCGCCGATTTAATAAAAGGTTTAACATATTTGCAAAGACGTGAAATAGCACGGAATTGGTTGTCAGCAGTAGGATTAGAAGAACATCATAAAAAGTTGCCAAATGACTTATCTGGTGGGCAGAAACAGAGAGTAGCAATTGCTCGAGCTTTATCTGCTAACCCAAAACTTTTATTAGCTGATGAGCCCACTTCTGCTTTAGATAGCGTCACAGGAAGAGAAATAGTAACCCTTTTAAGGAAACTCGCAAAAGAGCAAAATTGTTCTGTACTTATGGTGACGCATGATCCAAGAATTTCTGATATGGCTGATAGGATATTAAATATGGAAGATGGTAAAATATATAGTGCTCATAGTGAGCTAATATAATTAAAAGTTAAAAATTTTATGTCTAAGAGAAGGAATTTAAAAAAAGAAAAGCAGGAACGTAATAGAGCCTATGCTAGAAAATTCAAAAAAAGGAAATTAAGAACAGATGGAAGACCTGATGGTGGAAACGTTACAGGTACAGCAAATAATGGCGGTGCAGCTGATTAGGGAATATCTTTTATTTTTATCTTTTGGAATTCAATATATTATGCATATTTAAGACATAATCATGGATGTAAGTATTGTTATACCGACTTACAATAGATTACCCATACTGGAGAAATGTTTATTTGCGCTTGAGAACCAAAAATTAAATACAAATATCAGTAATTATGAAGTAATAGTAGTTGATGATGGATCAACTGATGGGACAACCTCATGGATAAATAAAAACAAAGCTAATCTCCCACACGTTATCCTTTTTCAGCAAGAACATGGAGGTCCTGCACTTGGGAGAAATCTGGGAGTAATTAAATCGAAATATGAAATTATTATATTCATTGATAGTGATCTTATTGTTTTAGATAATTTTATAAATTGCCACGTAGAAAAATTACTCGCCTCATGGAGAAAAAATGATAAAAAATGTTTTACCTATGGCTCGGTAGTCAATACATCCAATTTTCTAAATCCTCAGAGTGAAAAACATAAAATAATGGACACTTCTTTTGCATACTTTGCCACTGGGAATGTAGCGATATCAAAAGAATTGATTTTAAGTGTGGGATTATTTGATACTTCTTTTAGTCTTTATGGCTGGGAGGATTTAGAACTTGGAGAAAGATTAAAAAAAATTGGGACAAAATTAATTAAATGCCCAAATGCAGTGGGTTTTCATTGGCATCCGCCATTTAATTGCGAACAAATAGATTCATTAATAGCTCAAGAAAAAGAGAGAGCAAAAATGGCGTTAGTGTTTTATAAGAAACATCCAAATTTAAGGGTTAGATTTATGATTCAATTAACTCCTTTTCATAATTTGCTTTGGCAAATTCTTTGCTTGGGAGGACTAATCAGTGTTGATAGAATCCTTCCTTTATTAATATTCCTAGTAAATACAAGAAGGAATAGACTTGCACTTGAGATACTTAGGATCCCTCTAAATATGATTTACATTAATCAGTTAAATAAATCAAGATAAAAAACTTTTAGAAATACACATCACTTGCTAGAATCATTGAAATTAAATCCACACATCTGACAGTTTCGGGTGATTTATTAATATTATTTCCCCGTCAGATGGAGGCTAACCCGAAACCCTTTTTTAATTATGGCTGTTGTATCACTATCAGAAATGATGGAAGCTGGTGCTCATTTTGGGCATCAAACTAGACGTTGGAACCCCAAGATGTCTAAGTATATATATTGCGCAAGAAATGGAGTTCATATTATCGATCTTGTAAAAACAGCATTGTGTATGAACAATGCGTATAAATGGACGAGAAACGCAGCAAAAAGCGGTAAACGTTTCCTATTTGTCGGTACAAAAAAACAAGCATCGGATGTAGTAGCTCAGGAAGCTACACGCTGTGGAGCTGCATATGTAAATCAAAGGTGGCTTGGAGGCATGTTAACTAATTGGACAACAATGAAAGCTAGGATTGAAAGATTAAAGGATCTAGAAAGAATGGAAAGTAGCGGTTCAATAGCGATGAGACCTAAAAAAGAAGCTGCAGTATTAAGGAGAGAACTTGAAAGATTACAAAAATACTTAGGTGGACTTAAGGGTATGAGAAGATTACCAGATGTAGTTGTATTGGTTGATCAGAGAAGAGAATCTAATGCAGTATTAGAAGCTAGAAAATTAGATATCTCATTAGTATCAATGTTGGATACAAATTGCGATCCGGATTTGTGTGAAGTTCCAATTCCTTGTAACGATGATGCCGTTAGATCTGTCCAACTTATTTTAGGAAGACTTGCAGATGCCATAAATGAGGGTAGAAAGGGCTCTAATGCCGAAAGAAAAAATTAAATTCCAATTTAAAACTTACTATTCACTATTTTTTATTACTTCAAATGGGAAACATTACAGCAAAACTTGTAAAAGATCTTAGAGACAAAACTGGCGCAGGAATGATGGACTGCAAAAAAGCACTTAACGAAACTGAAGGAAATCTAGATAAAGCTTTGGAATGGTTAAGAAAGAAAGGCATAGCAAGTGCTGAAAAGAAATCGGGAAGAGTAGCGGCCGAAGGGTCAATTGGTAGTTATATACATACTGGATCAAGAGTTGGAGTTTTACTAGAGTTAAATTGTGAAACTGATTTCGTTGCTAGAGGTGATATATTCCAATCTCTGTTGAAGGATGTCTCAATGCAAGTAGCAGCATGCCCAAATGTTGAATATGTATCAATTGATGAAATACCAGAAGATGTTGTGGAAAAAGAAAAGCAGATTGAAATGGGAAGGGATGATTTGTCAGGAAAACCAGAGCAAATTAAAGAAAAAATAGTTGAAGGGAGGATAGCAAAAAGACTTAATGAGCTTGTTTTGCTTTCACAACCATACATTAAAGATAGTTCTCTTACAGTTGAGGATCTTGTTAAACAAGCAGCTGCAAAAATTGGGGAAAATATTAAAGTAAGACGCTTTACAAGATATACATTGGGTGAAGGCATCGAAAAAAATCAGATGGACTTTGCTGAAGAGGTTGCATCAATGCAAACAAACTAGTCACTTGAATGATTTGAATAATTTCAATAATTACATAGATATAGATAAAATTGACTCTCAATTAAGGAGAGCAGACATACAAAAAAGAATATTAACTAGAAATATCCATAGGGAATATGAACTTTATCTTAATCTCGTAAGAGATCTACTTTTCATCTCTGTAGAAAAAGGCCTTAATCAAATATATAGTTATCCAACAATTAATGATAACTATTTAAATAAAAATGAAAACTATAGTCTTTTTGAAAAAAAAATAAGTAGATTAATTTTTACGAATTTGCCCTTTTTAACAGTAGAACAATTAAAGATAAGCGAAATTGAAAAAAATATAAATAATGAAATCAATTTTAATACTTTTCATAGTTCCTCAAAAACAAAGGATGATCAAAAAGAAAAATTTCAATATGAAGATGTTTTTCAATTAAATGAACCCACTCAGTTAGATATTAATAAAGACTTTTCAAATACTTCTGAATATTATCAAGCTCATAATTATGAGAAATTCATGTCACTTGATTTAGATCATAACGACCATAATAATTATTTATCTAAAAACAATATTTTTGAAAATTTAGGATTTGAAAAACAATTTATTCACTCCTTACTTGAATTAATTGGAGAAGAAAAGGAGGAAAAACCAAGACATCCAGAAAAAGAAAATATCAAACAAATGGATAATTTACCAAAAAATCATATTCTTAATAATTTTGATTTAATAGATAAGTCATTGGAAAAACTACTATTAAATCTTTCATATGATATCAACCAAGAATTATTTAAGGCAAATTTAATAAAAAAGATGATATCTAAAGATTCCTTTGATTACTTAGTAGCCAAAAATTTTATGATAAAACATCCATATCCTTTTGTAATTAATTTCGAATTAAACTTAAATCGGTCATCATTAAACGGTAATAATTTTCCAAGCATTATTTTCTTCAATATTTCTACTATGGAATTGGAGTTTAAAAATTTAAATCTATCTATTCAAAGGAACAAAATAAATGAGCTAAAAAATCAATTTCAGCGTTTGATAAAAAAAGAGACATATTGGAGGCAAAAAGAAATAACATTGAATAAAATACGTTGAAAAAATTACTCTTTTTTCAAATGTGACTATTAGCGGGAATAATAATAAATTAATTAAAGATTGGATAAGACCTCTTCAAAAATCTCTTACTATTGAGACTGAAAACAAATTTATTAATACTTTAGGAAGAGAAAAATATTTTAATGATTATTTGCATGAATCATTAAAAAAAATAGATAATCTAAATCTCTCAGACGAATATTTAAGGATATTTTATGGATTTTCTAAAAAATATAATGAATATAATAAATTAGATGAAAATCAAAGAAAAAGGTTAATTATTGATACAAGAAAAAATCTTTACAAACTAAGTAAAACTTTAGAAATAGAAAGTTCTAATAAAATTTCTAATAATGTTTTTCTCAATAAAGCTGATTCAAGTTTGTCTTTTGATTCAGATATTTCATTAATAAAGAATGTAGGAAAAGTTTATAAAAATAAGCTTAGTGAATTAGGGATATTTCAAATAAAAGATCTAATTAATTATTTCCCACGAACATATCTAGACTATACGAATAGAGTCAAGATAATAAATTTAAAACCAGATAATTTATACACTTGCATCGCAAACGTTAAAAGATTTTATATTCATAAGAGTAAAAAAAATAGTAATTTATCAATAATGAATATTGTAGTTTCTGATGAATCGTCTTCAATAAAAGTTACAAAATTTTTTTTAGGAAGAAGATTTAGATCTTACTCCTTCTTCACATCTCAAAAATCTTTGTATACTCCTGGGACCAAATTAGCAATTTCCGGCAAAGTTAAATTGACAGAGTATGGCAAAACTTTTGTAGATCCGCAGATTGAAATTCTTAAGGATAACAATGAAAATTTTAATTTCTCAGGCAAAATATTACCCTTGTATTCAATAGGTGAAGCATTATCAAATATAAGTTTTATAAAACTTATGAAAAAGGTACTAATTTATGCAAAGCAATATCCAGAAATTTTAAATAAAAAGCAACTTGATTCATTATCTTTATTGTCAAAAGGAGAGTCGTTGATTAATATACATTTTCCACTAACTCAACAGGCACTTATTGAGTCAAAAAAACGTTTGGTTTTTGATGAGTTATTCCTACTTCAAATAAAGTTTCTACTTAGAAAAAGAAAGATGAATAAAAATATAACTTACCAACAAATACCTCAAAAGAAATCTTTATTAAAAGAATATTTAGATACTTTTCCTTTTAAATTAACAAAATCTCAAGAAAATGTTTTAAATGAAATTAAGAAAGATTTATCTAATCCCGTTCCAATGTCTAGATTGCTTCAGGGAGATGTGGGAAGCGGTAAAACCATAATTGCAATAGCGTCTCTTTTACTTGTCATTGAAAAAAACCTGCAAGGTGCATTTATGGTTCCAACTGAGGTATTGGCAGAACAGCATTATAAAAATTTATTGAAATATTTGAATCCCCTTTTAGTTTCTGTTGAACTTCTTACTGGAAATACTCCTCAAAAAAAGAGAAAAGAAATTTTCTCTAATTTGAAAAATGGATTAGTTGATATCCTCGTAGGTACTCATGCATTATTTGAGGATAAAGTCATCTTTAATGCATTAGGGATGGTCGTGATTGATGAACAACATAGATTTGGAGTTACTCAAAGAAATAGATTATTAAATAAAGGAGAAAATACTAACTTGTTATCAATGACAGCAACACCAATTCCAAGAACTCTTGCGCTTTCTATTTATGGTGATTTAGATGTGAGTCAAATTACAGAACTCCCTCCTGGGAGAGTTCCGATAACAACAAAAATAATTTCAGAAGATGATTTAACTAACTTGTTCAAGATTGTTGAAGATGAGATAAAGAAGGGAAAGCAAGCTTATGTGATTTTGCCACTTATAGAAGATTCAGAAAAAATGAATTTAAGCTCCGCAAAGAAAACATTTAAATATTTATCAGAAGAGGTCTTTTTTAACAAAAAAGTTGGATTATTACATGGCAAATTAAGTTCACAAGAAAAGAATGAAGTAATTAATTCTTTTTTAAAGAATGAAATTAATATATTGGTTTCAACCACAGTAATAGAGGTTGGCATTGATGTGCCTAACGCCACAATTATGATTATTTATAATTCGGACAGATTTGGATTGTCCCAGCTACATCAATTAAGGGGGAGAGTCGGTAGAGGATCAACAAAATCTTTTTGTTATCTGGTAACCTCCGATAAAAATGGATTAGAAAATAAACGACTTTGTGTTTTGCAAAAATCTAATGATGGCTTTTATATTGCTGAAAAAGACTTGGAGCTTAGAGGGCCAGGCCAGATTTTAGGATATAGACAATCCGGATTGCCTGATTTTGTACTGGACAATTTACCTAACAATAAATTTCTTATTGATAAGGCTCGTGAAGAGGCTATTAAGATTGTTAGTGATGATCCTGATTTAAAAGAAAATATTGCTTTAAGGAATATACTTATTGATAATTCTGATAATAAATTCATTCATGATTTCTTAAATTGAAAACTATCATTGTAATTTTTGATATATATGCCACTATAAATCAATTGGAAATTTTAATTGAAAATTTGGAATAAAATACCAATTAAAGATAATGGAGATAAATTAATAGCTATACCTAGCTGTCTAAAGTTTTTAGATCCCCACCCTTACTTCCATTTGGGAGCACCTTACAAAGATAAAACTTCTATTTGGAAATTAAGGGAGGAGGTCATAAATAGATTAGTAAAAGTAAATGATTATTTGATATCAAAGAGTAGTTTTAACATTTTAATTTATGACAGTTGGCGACCTTTAGAAGTCCAGGAATTCATGTTTAAAAGAGCCATTTTATTAGAATGCGAAAAATCCGATATTGATATTTCTTTTGAAAATATAAAATCTTATCCATCCATTTTAAAAAAAGTTGAAAAATTTTGGGCATATCCTTCTTATGACACTAGGTGTCCTCCCCCTCATTCAACTGGGGGGGCATTGGATGTTTGTTTATCAGATAAAGACGGAAATCTTGTTGAAATGGGAAGCATGGTTGATCAAATGGATGAGACCTCAAATCCTTATTTTTATGAAAGCATAAAGAATGAAGAAGCAATTATTTGGAATAGTAGAAGAAATTTATTAAGGGAAATTATGACTAAATTCGGATTTGCTCAACATCCTAATGAATGGTGGCATTTTAGTTATGGTGATCAATTATGGGCTTGGAAAAATAAAAAAGCAAATGCCCTTTATGGAAAAATTTAAATTCTATTGATTTTTATTTAGCAAATTAAATATATAATTTTCATCTTGAGTATTTATAAAATCTCCGAAATCCAAATCTAAATTACTCTTCCAATTATCAAATAATGGTTGAAGATTTTTTTCTAAATCGTTAAGTTCCATTCTTTGTAAAAAGGGTTTAGCAAGCCTTTGTAGATTTTTACTTCCCCCCAACCATAATTGGTATTTGTTTTGCCCACTTCCAACAAGCGCTAGTTCGGCCATATAAGGCCTCGTACATCCATTCGGACATCCTGTCATTCTAAATAATATTGTCTTTTGTATTTTTAGATCTAAAAGTAAATTTTCAATCCTTTTTAATACATCAGGTAATATTCTTTCAGCTTCAGTCATTGCAAGACCACAAAGTGGTAAAGCAGGACAAGCTAATGCGTGTCTTTGTATTTCATTAATGTTTTCTAAATCTTCGTATCCAATTTTTGATAGATATTTTTGAATTTCAATTTTGTTTTTATTGGGTATATTACAAAGTAAGATATCTTGATTAGGTGTGAGTCTTAGATCTAAATTATATTTTTTAACAATACTTGTGAGGGTGTTCTTCTTCTCTCCAGATAATCTTCCTGATAATAATGGTAAACCTACGAAATAGGAGGTTTTATTTTGTTTATGCCAACCTAGGTAATCAATAAGAACCTTATCAGGTTCTTTTCTGATTTTTTTAATTTCTTTTTTGAAATACTTATCAGAAAGTATCTTTTTGAACCATTTAATACCTTTTCTATGAAGAAGATATTTCATTCTCGAATTTTTTCTCGATTTTCTATCACCATAATCTCTTTGAATAGCCACAATGCTTTGTATTAATTCATAAACATCAGGTTCTTCAACATATCCAAGTGGATCTGCAATTCTGGCAAACGTTTCTTCATTATTATGTGTGCGACCCATACCACCTCCAACATAGAAGTTGCACCCTTCTAAGTTTCCATCTTTAGAGGTAAAGGCAACTATTCCTATGTCATTGGTAAGAAGATCAACAGAATTGTCCCCAGGAACTGTGACAGCACATTTGAATTTTCTCGGTAAATAAGTTGAACCGTAGAGAGGCTCATCTTTTATCCCACTAAAAACATTATCTTTGAATTGGAGCTTCCTAATTGCTTCAATATCTTTGTCAGGCTTTATTGTGTACTCTAAATCTCCATCAGCCCAAAGCTCTAAAAAAGTACCTTGGCCAGCCATTGGGGTGAGAAGATCTGCAACTTTTTTTGCCAATGCTCTTGCGATATTATAGTCTGGCGAATCAAATGGAGCCGCAGGAGCCATAACGTTTCTATTTATGTCTCCACACGCAGCTAATGTGGAGCCCATTGAATTTACTATTGTTTGTATTACTTCCTTTAGGTTCTCCTTTCTAATTCCATGCATTTGAAAAGCTTGTCTTGTAGTGGCTCTAAGTGTTCCATTACCTAGTTTTTCAGATAATTCATCTAATGCTAAAAATAATTTCCCAGGGACTTCACCGCCCGGATTTCTTAATCTAAGCATCATTTGCCAATCTTTACTTTTGCCAGGCCTTCTATTTTCCCTGTTATCTTGTTGATAACTACCATGAAATTTTAATAACTGAACTGCATCGTTGGTGAAATGATCGCTCTCATTGACTAATTCAGTAGCAAGTGGTTCTTTAAGAAATTGGCTACTTTTTTTAAAATTTTCAAATTTAGAAACTTCTAGTCCATTTGCCAAACAAACAGTTTCTTCCTTAGCAGAATCTTTTTTCTTTTTTACTTTCTCAACCTTGATCAAAGGACCAAAAAATATCTCTTTTTATACATTAGCGAAAAGCTTATTTAACTGGTAGTAAATTATAGTAAGTGAAGTCATTTTTTTTTCTTGTCTAAATATTTACTTGAGATAGGAACAGAAGAGTTGCCCGCGAAATTTTCTCATTCTGTTCTAGAGCAATTTAAATCTCTAATTGAATTTGAATTGTGTAAAAAGTTAATCAAATTCGAACATATAATTGTTACCTCCACACCAAGGAGGATAGTTCTAATTCTAGAGGGTTTAGTTGATTATTCAGAAGATAAGATAATAGAAAGAAAAGGGCCTAAAGCAAATTCAGCTTATTTAAATGGATGTCCTACTAATGCTGCTTTAGGATTTGCTAATAGCTTAGATATAGATGTATGTGAGCTAGAAATAAAAAATACAGAAAAGGGTGATTTTGTATTTGGAAAGAAAATTGAGAAAGGATTATCAACAAAAATTTCTTTGTCTTCGATTATCCCAAAATTAGTAAAGAGTCTTCAAGGCCCTCGATTTATGAAATGGGGGGCTGGGAACATAAGATTTTCGAGACCTATTAGGTGGATTGCCTCTATCTATAATGATGAAATTCTTGATTTTGATTTTGATGAATGTGATCCAAAGATCAAAATAAGTAATAAAACAAAAAGTCATAGGCTAATCAATGAAGTTTTAGAAGTTCAGAATCCTGATGAATTTTTTGAATTGTTGAAACGAAATAGAGTAATAGCTATTCGAAAAGAAAGAAAAGAAAAAATTGAAAGTTTAATAAATCAGGCAACTAAATCTTTAAATCTGAAACCTGACCTTTCTGAGGGATTACTTAATGAACTAACTGATTTAGTTGAATGGCCAGACTTAATTATTGGCAAATTTAGTGATGAATTTCTTGATCTTCCGGTTGAAGTTCTCTCAACAGTAATGAAAAGTCATCAGAGATACGTTCCTCTTTTATTGAAAAACAAAAGTTTTTCGAAACTAGATTTAAGCTCTGAAAAAAATATCAGTACAACTTTCTTCGTTATTTCAAATGGTCTTGAAGAATCAAATAATAATATTACCAAAGGTAATGAGAAAGTATTGAGGGCAAGGTTTTCAGATGCAAAGTTTTTCGTTGAAAGTGACAAAAAAGTTGCTGCAATCGAAAGAAATGAGAAACTTAAATCTGTTTCCTATTTGAAAGGGCTTGGAAATATATTTCAGAGGGTAGAAAGAATAGAGGAAATTACTAAAAAAATTCTTATATTTTTAAATGATAAGTCTTTAGAAGAAAAAAAAATAATAGAAGCTGCTAAATACTGCAAAAACGACTTATGTAGCGAAATTGTTTTCGAATTCCCTGAGCTGCAAGGAATAATGGGTGGCAAATATCTTAAATATGAGGGATTTAATGAGGATGTTTGTTTGGCTGTCGCTGAGCATTATTTACCTTCTTTTTATAAAGATGCTTTACCCTCAACAAAATATGGTGCAATAGTTTCCATAGCAGATAAGGTTGAAACTTTAATAAGTATATTTATTTCTGGTAAACGTCCCAGTGGATCATCTGATCCTTATGCCTTAAGAAGAAATTTGAATGGAGTGATTAAAATAATTTGGGATTATGAACTTGATCTACCTTTAGATAAATTATTTAACGAACTTATTGATTTTTGGGAAATAGCATTTCCGAATTTAAACTTTTCAAGAGAAGCAGTATTTAATGATTTAAATGAATTTTTAGTTCAAAGAATTGTTAGTCATCTAGAAGAAATATCACTAAGTAAAAAATTAATAAAGGCCGTTTGCTCTTCTGATGAATTATCTCAAAAAAGAGTATTAAATATTATTGACCTTAAAAGTAGGATTAAATCTATTATGAATTTTAACGAAAAGGAAAATTTTGTTGAAATCCAGAATGTAATTACAAGGGTAAGCAAATTAGCTAAAAATAGTGATCTTTCAATAGACGTTCTCTCAAGAAGAGATTATGTAAACACAAAACTTTTTGAAAAAGATTGTGAATTGAAAGTTTTTGAATTTATTGGAGAATTAGAAAAACTTTTTTCAGAAGGTTATTGCAATTATTTGGAACTACTAAATTTGTTTGAGATTAATGTAAACACTATCGAAGATTTATTTGATAATGAAAAGGGAGTCCTAATAATGTCAGAGGATTTAAAAATAAGAAATAATAGACTCAATTTGTTGAGCTTAATTAGAAATTATTCTCTAAAAATAGCTGACTTTACACTTTTGAACTCTTAACTTTAATGCCTCCCTTTATTGAATAATTTTCTAGCATTTTTTCTACTTCTTTATTTTCCCTAACAGCACTATCAACAGGTCTATATTTTAGAGGTGCTAGGGCTTTCCCTCTTAAAATCGAACCAAGTGTAAGCATTGTAATTTTAAGTTGCTGTAATGGTTTCATGGCGACAACTCTTTTGTATAAGTAACTATCAAAAGTAAGTCTTTGTACATCCATGTCATCACACATCTCAACAAAGGCTTCTCTTGCAGAATCATTTCTGTAGAAAATATTTTGAAGGATTTCTAGCACTTTATAAGTTGTGCCATATTTTTTATCCCATTTTTTGAGATAGTTTTTTAAATCTTTTTCTGATGGAATTACTTGACCGTTTTTTGATGCCTCAACAATTTCTTCAGCACACATTCTTCCGCTTTTTGCAGCAAAATAAATGCCCTCTCCAGAACTTTTTGTAACATAACCAGCTGCATCACCAACCAATGCCATTCTCCCCACTACTCTTCTTGGTCTTGGATGCTCAGGAATTGGGTGAGCTTCTACCTTTATTACTTCACCATTAACAAGTCTTTTCTTTGCCCTATTTCTTACACCCTCTTGAAGTCCTTTAATTAATGACTGATTCTTTTGCATGGTTCCAGTACCTACAGCAACATGATCATATTTAGGAAATACCCACCCATAAAAATCAGGAGAGACATCAGTTCCGACATACATTTCAGCAAGATCTTCGTAGTAACTCATTTCTTCTTTTGGCAATTTAATTCTTTCCTGAAATGCTATTGCAACTTTGTAATCTCCTGCATCCATTGCTTTTGCGACTCTGCTATTGGCTCCATCAGCTCCGATCAAAAGGTCAACAGTAAGCTCTTTGAGTTCCCCTTTTTTATCTCCATTCGCAAAATCTGAATAGGAAAGCTTATATGGCCCTTGATTATTGTCGCCAGTATCAATAGAAGTAACTAATCCGTTTATTAATGTAGCACCAAGATCTGATGCTCTGTTGCGCATAAAGGCATCCATAACTTCCCTTCTGCACATCCCTATAAACTCATTATCACTTTTCCCATAAACTCGATCTAAACTTATATCTACCTCTCTATTTGATGGAGATATCATTCTCATATGCCTTACTTTTCTATCAATAATTTTCTCAGGCAAATCAAATTCTTCGACCATGCAAAGTGGAATTGCTCCTCCACATGGTTTTGCATTATCTAATTTTCTCTCGAAGAGCCAAGTTTTTATCCCAGCTTTAGCAAGTATTTCTGCAGCACAAGAACCACTTGGACCTCCACCAATAACAGCTACTCTCAACATATGAAAAAAAATAATACTGTATATAAAAACTACATCTTTTTTGCTTATAAAAGTACATTTCGTAAAATAATAGTTAATATCGAAATATGTTTTTCAGGTTCACCTATAAATATTGGAACAAAACAAAGAATTAAATCAGATTGATATACCTCTAGCCAAAAGAATCTACATAAATAATTCCAACTCAATATTATTTAAAAAATTATTAATTTTTTCTCCATTTCTTTTACTTCTTTTTTCTTATGCTGCACTGCGGTTGATTAAAAATATAGAACAAACCCCTTTTATGAATCTCAATTTTCAGGCTGAGAAAAATCAAGATAATAGAATTTTGGGCCATTTACCCTATGCGGAAATTCCTAAGGAGAAATTAGTTCTAATAGAGCCCAATATTGAAGTTCATATTGATATGCGTGATTCTTTATTGAATATGAAAAAAGAAGCGAGAAAGGATGGGATATATTTGGTCTTCTTAAGTGGTTATAGATCAATAAATTTGCAAAAAGAAATCTTCTATTCTCTAAAATCTTTTAGAAATCAAGAAGCGGCCGAAAGAGCTAGAGTTTCAGCCCCCCCAGGCTATTCTGAACACAGTACTGGTTTTGCAATTGATATTGGTGATGCCACTCAAAGAGAAACAGATTTTGAGACCGAATTTGAAAATACTGACGCCTTTAAATGGTTAATTAAAAATGCAGCTAAATTTCACTTTAAGTTATCGTTCACCAAAGATAATAAATATATAGATTATGAACCTTGGCATTGGAGATATGAAGGATCAATTGAGGCTTTAAAAGTTTTTGAAAGTTCAAATAGAAAATCATAAATCTAATTTATTAATTAAATTATTCAATATGATTATGTTTTTCAAAGTCTTAAAGAGAAAATTCTCATAATAAGCATCCTTTGAGTTAGCCTTAATAAAGTCAATTAACTATTTATATAAATTTTATAAATGTCATCTTCTGTAAAAGAAATTAGGAATGTTGCAATTATTGCCCACGTAGATCATGGCAAGACAACTCTTGTGGATGCATTGTTATCTCAATCAGGAATATTTAGAGATAATGAAGTCATTCCTACATGTGTAATGGATTCGAATGATCTTGAAAGAGAAAGAGGAATAACAATACTCTCAAAAAATACTGCAGTGAACTACAAAGATACCAGAATTAACATTATTGATACCCCTGGACATGCTGATTTTGGAGGAGAAGTCGAGAGGGTTTTGGGAATGGTTGATGGTTGTTTGCTTATTGTTGATGCAAATGAGGGGCCGATGCCTCAAACCAGGTTTGTTTTAAAAAAAGCATTAGAAAAAGGACTTAGGCCTATAGTTTTTGTAAATAAAATTGATAGACCAAGAGTAGTACCAGAAATAGCAATTGATAAGGTACTGGACTTGTTCTTAGAATTAGGAGCTGATGATGATCAATGTGATTTCCCTTATCTTTTTGGAAGCGGCTTATCTGGTTTTGCAAAAGAAGAGATGGAATCTAATAGCGACAATATGATGCCTCTTTTTGAGGCTATTATCAGACATGTTCCACCTCCAGTAGGTGATGCAAATAAGCCTCTTCAGCTACAAATAACTACTTTGGACTATTCTGATTTCTTGGGCAGGATTGTAATTGGGAAAATTCATAATGGAACTATAAAAAATGGTCAACAAGCTAGTTTAATCAAAGAAAATGGTAAAACTATTAAAGGAAAGGTTAGTAAACTACTTGGATTTGAAGGATTACAAAGGATTGATATAAATGAAGCATTTGCAGGAGATATCGTTGCCGTTTCTGGTTTCGATGACGTTAATATCGGTGAGACCATCGCATGTCCAGATTCGCCCCATCCACTTCCATTAATCAAAGTAGATGAACCCACCTTAAATATGACTTTTGTTGTTAATGATTCTCCATTTGCAGGTAAAGAGGGGAAATTTGTTACTAGTAGGCAATTAAAAAATAGACTGGAAAGGGAACTTTTAACAAATGTTGCGCTAAGGGTCGAAGAAACTGATTCTCCTGATAGGTTCTCCGTGTCAGGAAGAGGAGAATTACATTTAGGTATTTTGATTGAAACTATGAGAAGAGAAGGGTTTGAGTTTCAAATCTCACAACCTCAAGTAATTTTTAGAGAAATTGATAATGTTGAATGTGAGCCTATAGAGACTTTGGTACTTGATGTGCCTGAAGTATCCGTTGGTTCTTGCATAGAAAAACTTGGATCGAGAAAGGCAGAGATGAAAAATATGCAGACAAGTTCAGATGGGAGAACTCAATTAGAGTTTCTTGTACCATCAAGAGGACTAATTGGATTTCGTGGAGAATTTGTTCGGATAACAAGAGGTGAAGGTATCATGAGTCATTCATTTTATGAATATAAACCTAAAACAGGAGATTTTGAAACTAGAAGAAATGGCGTCCTTATAGCTTTTGAGGAAGGTGTGGCCACATTCTATGCATTAAAGAATGCCGAAGATAGGGGAGTCTATTTCATTAAACCTGGAGTTAAAGTTTATAAGGGAATGATAATTGGAGAGAATAATCGACCTCAAGATCTTGAGTTAAATATATGTAAAACTAAGCAGTTGACTAATATGAGGTCTGCAGGGGCAGAAGAACTTGATACTTTACAGTCACCTGTTGACATTACCCTTGAAAGAGCACTCGAATATATTGGTCCAGATGAAATGCTAGAGGTAACACCGGATTCAATAAGAATGAGAAAAATAAATAAAAAGAAAAGAAATTAATAATTAGTTTCATGAATGAAGAAAGTGCAAAAAGTTTTAAAGATTCTCTTTTTAATGCTTTAAATCTTTTTAACAATCATGAATGGTATGAGGCTCATGATGCTTTTGAAGAAATATGGAATTCCGTTGATGGTGACGAAAGACAAGTTATCCAGGGAATTTTACAAGTATCTGTTTCTCAGTTTCACTTAAGTAAGGGTAATTTAAATGGAGCAACTATTCTGCTTGGAGAGGGTTTAGGTAGAATAAAAACTAGAACTAAGATTAATTTAGGAATCGATCTTGAATTATTCTGCCGATGTTTGGAAGATTTACTGAGGAAGTTACAATATAAAGAGCAATTAAGTGAGAACGATAAGCCTTTTTTGAAACCTCTTTGATAAATATGAATATTATGAATATATCTTTATCTTCAATGAAATTATTATTTTCTATCCCATTTTTTTTTCAAGAAAACAAGAAAATTAATCGATCTCAAGAAAAATGAACCTAAAGATTCATAATGTATCCCTTTCAATTAAAGGAAGATTAATCGTTAATGATGTTTCCATAACTGTTAATCCAGGGGAAGTTGTAGGTTTGATGGGGCCTAATGGTGCTGGGAAAACTACAACTTTTAATCTTGCAGTTGGGAATATAAAACCAGATAAAGGCGAAATTTTAATGAATGGAAAAAATATAACCAAGCTTCCTTTACCAATTAGATCAAGACTTGGGTTAGGGTACTTAACTCAGGAAGCTAGTATATTTAGAGACCTCACTGTTAAGGATAATATAGATTTGGCTTTACAAAATTCATCCTATAGTAGAGCAGCGATAAGAAATAGAAGAGAACAATTAATTAATGAATTTAATTTGAATAACTTTGTAGATAATTATGGTTATCAACTTTCAGGAGGAGAGAGGAGGAGGTGTGAGATAGCTAGAGCCCTCACTGTAGGCAGAAAAGGACCTAAATATTTGTTATTAGACGAACCTTTTGCTGGGATCGATCCTCTAGCTGTTAATGATTTAAAGAAACTAATTCTCAAATTAAGTAGTGATGGAGTGGGGATTCTTATTACAGACCATAATGTAAGGGAAACCCTTCTTATTACTAACAAATCATATGTATTAAGTGAAGGAAAAATTTTAGCTAACGGTTCATCAAGTGAATTGGCCGATAATCC
>JAOOLS010000013.1 GCA_028408915.1 Prochlorococcus sp. AH-716-J09 | reverse complement strand
GGGGAAGATTTTCAAATTTATTTTTTATAGAAAAGTTTAAATATATCAGTTATAAGCAAAAATCTATCAGTCACAAAAAGTTTTGGAATGGATTTAAAAAAGAATCTTTGATCTCCATTATTTTTCTTTTAATTTTCATTGCATACCAATTAGTTTCAATTTCATCCCAATTAATCTTAATTAAATTTTTAGCTCTAATTTTGATTGGTATTTTTATAAGTTATTCTATCCCTAATATGCTAGGGAATAAAATTGGAGGCTTCAATGGAGATGCTTGCGGGGCAAGTGTTGTACTAGTTGAAACTACAATGTTGTTTATGCATGCAATTCTTTTATAGGTAGTTCTAAATAGAACATATTTTTCTTCTTAAGATTTTTTGATTTCTCATTATTATCAATCGAGTTTTTTTCCAGCAATCTCAAATCTCCTCCAATTTGTTTTGCTAATTTTCTCGCCAAAAAAAGTCCCACACCAGTGCCGTCCTTCTTTTTAGCAGCAGATCCTCTAAAACCTTTTTCAAAAATTTTCTCGTTTTCATTTTTGGTTATTTTTTTACCATCATCAAATATACAAAGTCCATTACTCGTAATGGCAAGTCCAATTTCAGCATCTTTTTGAGCATATTTAAACGCATTTTCTAATAAATTGGCCACAATTTCAGCAATTACAGCATATTTTGCCTTTAATGGCGAAATAGTCCAATCTGGCCAAAGAGAAGGTTCAGTCCAATCTCTATTCTCTAAGTCCGCATTAGCTTTACCCCTTTCTAATATTGGCCTCAATAAACTCTGAATAGTTATTACCTTTCTATTATCTAAATTTGGAGGTAATAATAATCTTTCCTCTCCAACTTCCAGAGGAAGTTGAATAGGTGAATTTAATTGCGCAAAAGAATCCATATATTGATTAATTTGTTTTTGCTCTATTATCATGCGTTCGACTATTTCAATAGAACCATCATCTGAACCAAGTCTTTTTATAAGTAATTTTGCATATGTCCTAATAGCGGCCAATGGATTCCTTAGTTGATGGATTATGACATTAACCTGATTTTTTAAAAAATTAATTTCTTCATTTTTATTTTGACGTTCTAATTCTATAGAGACGCATTTAGCTAAAGATATTGAAAGTGCTTTTAATCTAGAATCAAGAGATACTGGCCAATTCCCCCCTTTCAAATCAGTTTCTACCCTAAGGACACCAAGTAAAATATCGTTTTCTTGAAGCGGGTACCATCTTCTGTTAGGCGATGAAACTTTTAGTGAAGGATCATCTTCTATTGATGTAAGTAGCCTATCAATTTGTGGCCATTGTCCAATCATTTCAAAAGATGCTTTAGTGCCTTGCTTAGCTGAAGCAAGATACATAACTAAATTAGTCACGCCCATTGAGCAACCAAAACTCTCTAACTGTTTTATTATTAACTCTTCAAATTTTTTTGAAAGATTCATGATTAATTAAATTTTGAGAAATTTTTTTAAAAAAAACTTGAAAAAGGGCTTGTAAAATATGAAAAAAGTATTAAGATATATAAAGAGGTCTGACTTTAGCCAGCCTTAAATATGAATATTTAATCATATTTTAAGCTACATCAGGGGTTGATGGGTCCTCTATGTAATTTGAAGTGAATTTAAAATCACATATATAAGATTAGTAAAAATAATTAAGACTAATCTCATTAATAATTTCAGGAGTACCAATCAATGTCAAAAAAAAGAAAAAGAATTAGCAGAAGAAGATTGGCTGGCCAAAGAGTAATGGCGCATGTACCTATTTATCATATCGAAACTGGAAAACATAAACCAGTTACAGCAGCAAGAAGATTCATAGCTGAAAATGGTCTCTCTGCTCCTTCAGTTTTCAATGTCAGAAGAAATGAACACACCACTGATAGGTTTTTTTGGGGTGAAAAAGGGTTGTTTAGCGCCCAATATGCTGAAGAAAATCATTTTCTATTTCCATCATTAAAAGTTGTAGTTGAAGGAATTGGTGAAGAAAAAATATTTGAGGGTCTAGAACTTACTGCAGATGATTGGGAAGAGATTGAAGAATACGAATATGCTTTTGTTTAAAAAATTTTACTAATATTTGAACTTATAAAATCAATTAAATTTGAATCAATTTGATGAAATCCATCGAATTCTAAAAATTTACAAAATTTAGAAGACTTACTTTTTACTTTTTCATAAATAGTCCTAGAAGCGTCTATAGGTACGATGTCATCAAATAAACCATGACTAATAATCAATGGTGAGAATTTTTCTCCCGGGGCCCAGTTGGGATGAGGATAACCACTACAAGCGACAATTAATCCAAAATTTAATTTAAATCCTGCATCAATTGCCATTGCCGCCCCCTGAGAAAACCCCAACAAAATTGTTTTTCTTAATGAAATCTGATCAGTATTAAATTTTTTTAATGTAACTAAAAGTTTTTTCACTTCAACCTCAGCTCCATTCCAATCATGTGGGTATAATCGATACCACTGTCTTCCCTGACCACTTGGATGTAATCCTGGGGCCCTCAAAGAAATTATCTCAAAATCAAGATTTATTTTTTCAGTCATCTCCTTCCCAAATGTTAAAAGGTCATCTGAATCAGCCCCCCAACCATGCAACAATATAATTCTATGAGTTGCAGTTTGAGAGCTAATCGAGACAAATTCATGATTGATAGCATATTTCATGTTTATATTCTTAAGTAAGTAAACTTTCCCATAATGTCACCATTAGCTTTAGTAAGTGTCTCTGATAAAAAAAATATTATCCCATTTTGTAAGGAATTGGTGGAGCAATTCAATTATAAAATTCTATCAAGTGGAGGCACTGCCAAGCATCTTATAGAGGCAAGAATTCCAGTAATTAAAGTTGCAGATTTTACAAATTCTCCAGAAATTCTTGGAGGAAGGGTTAAAACTTTACACCCAAAAATACACGGGGGAATATTAGCTAAAAGAACTGACGAGGAACATAAAAAAGATGTAGAAGCAAACAATCTTGAGTTAATTGACTTAGTAGTTGTCAATTTATATCCTTTTAAAAAAACTGTAGATCAGGGAGCCAAATGGGAAGATGCTATTGAAAATATTGACATCGGAGGGCCATCAATGATTCGTTCTGCAGCTAAAAATCATAAAGACGTTTCGGTTTTAGTGGATCCTAGTCAGTATCAAAATTTTCTTGAAGAAAGTAAAAAAGGTGAATTGAAAGACTCATATAAAGCAAAATTAGCCCTTGAAGCTTTTCAACATACAGCAGACTATGACACTGCAATATCTAATTGGATAAGAAAAGAAAGAGATTTACAATCTTCCAAATATATTGAATCTTATCCACTAATCAAAACCTTAAGATATGGGGAAAATCCACATCAAAAAGCTTTCTGGTATGGTTTAAGTAACATTGGATGGAACTCAGCAGAACAATTACAAGGAAAAGACTTAAGTTATAACAATCTATTAGATCTAGAGTCGGCACTTTCAACAGTTTTAGAATTTGGCTACACAGAAAAAGATGCACTTACAACCGACAAGTTTGCCTCTGTTATTTTAAAACACAATAATCCTTGTGGTGCCTCTATAAGTAATTCAGCTTCTAAAGCATTTTTGAATGCTTTGGAATGTGACTCTGTAAGTGCTTTTGGAGGAATAGTTGCTTTTAATTCAAATGTTGATAGTGAGACCGCAATTCAGCTCAAAGATATTTTCTTAGAGTGTGTCGTCGCTCCATCTTTTGATAAGGAAGCTTTAGAAATTTTAAAAGTTAAAAAGAATTTAAGAATTTTAAAGTTTTCAAAAGATCAACTTCCAAAAAAGAATCAAAATTCTATTAAATCAATTATGGGAGGATTACTAGTTCAAGATACTGACGATAGTGAAGAAAAAACTGAAAATTGGATTTCAGTAACTAAAAAAAATCCGAGTAATCAAATTAACTTAGATCTAAATTTTGCATGGAAAATTTGTAAACATGTTAAATCTAATGCCATTGTTATTGCTAAAGATCAAAAAACTATTGGTATTGGAGCTGGACAAATGAATAGAGTAGGAGCAGCAAAAATTGCATTAAAAGCAGCTGGAAGGTTATGTTCTGATGCTGTCTTGGCCAGCGATGGGTTTTTCCCATTTGCAGATACTGTAGAACTAGCAAATGAATATGGAATAAAAGCTATTATTCAACCTGGAGGAAGTCTAAGAGACCAAGAAAGTATTGATATGTGTAATTCGAAAGGAATTTCTATGGTATTAACCCAAAAAAGGCATTTTTTACATTAAATTATGTTGATTTTGGATAATATGTTATCTTGTTTGTTTTTCTGAATAAAGATAGCCTTCCTGGACCTGCACAAAGAAAGTAGAGAGATATAGCCCCATATATGAAAGACAATTCGAAAGCATAATTATGACCTTCTACCACTGCCAAAGGAAAACCTTCTAGTCCAGTATCAAGGAGATGAAAATATACTGCAAATGCCATGGTGGAGAATAGACCAAGAGAAGAAAGCCTCGCAAAAATCCCTAAAGCCAATCCAACGGGGCATACCAGTTGAGTGATTGCTGCTCCAAAAGTCCAAATAACAGGATCACCAGGCAAAAATGGAAAATACTTACCAACTACAAACTCGGCAAAACCCTGCGGATCCTGAAGTTTTTCTAAACCATGATGAATCATCAAAGCACAAAAACCTATTCTTAAAACAAAAATCGATAGTTCACCAAGGATATTTACTTCTGACCCTGAAGATGAATTGGCAACTACAACTTCAACTTTTTGGGGCGCTTTAGTTCTATTCATACTTGCAGTTTGAACCTGATTAGTTTGTGCTTTGTCTTCCATACTTCATTAATTTTTCATTATTCTAGTTAATAAAGTAGATCTTTTGGAATTATCTGACTAATAAATTAAAAAAACTAAGCAAATTTATAAATGAAAAACAAATTCAAGAAGCAATATCAATTAACTTTTCAATAACATCTGCAACAACCTTATCAGGAGTGGATGCACCTGAGGTAATTCCAACATTAATTTTTCCACTAGGTAGGAAATTATTTTTAAGTTCTAAATCTGATCCTAGTGGTTTATGAAATATTGAGTTTTCTTTAACTGATATCCTCTCTGGCGTGTCAATATGAAAAGAAGAAATATTTTTATTAATTGCTATTTCTTGTAGGTGAGTAGTATTGGAAGAATTGAAGCCTCCAATAACTACTAAAATATCAAGGTCTTCATCAACCAGAGAAAACATTGCATCTTGCCTTTCTTCAGTTGCGTCACAAATAGTATTAAAAGCTAAAAAGTGACTATTTAAGTTTTCTGGTCCAAATTTCTTTAGCATCGTTCTTTCAAAAACCTTTCCAATTTCCTCAGTCTCGCTCTTAAGCATAGTCGTCTGATTTGCAACTCCCACTCTATCTAAATCTTTATCAGGATCAAATCCATTAGAACAAGCTTTAGCAAATTTGTTCATAAACTCATTTCTATTACCTCTCCCCAGAATGTATTCAGAAACGTAGTTCGCTTCTTCTAGATCAAGTACTACTAAATATTTACCTGCGAATGAACTTGTAGCGAGAGTCTCTTCATGTTTAAATTTTCCGTGAATAATAGATGTGAAAACATGTTTTTTATGTTTTTCAACTGTATGCCAAACCTTAGAAACCCATGGACAAGTTGTATCAATGATATGACAACCTTTCTCATGCAAAAGTTTCATTTCTTGAACAGTAGCTCCAAAAGCAGGGAGTATAACAACATCCCCATTAGAAACTAAAGAAAAATCTTTAATTCCATTTTTAGCTGAGATGAATTTTACATTCATTTTTCTTAAATGATCATTAACCGAGGGATTGTGAATTATTTCGTTTGTTATCCAAATATTCTCATTAGGGTAATGTCTTCTAGTTTCATAAGCCATTGCAACAGCTCTTTCAACTCCCCAACAGAAACCGAAGGCTTGGGCCAACTTTATATTTAGTCTGCCTTTAGTATAGGTAAAATCATTATCTCTAATAGAACTTATCAAATCACTTTGGTAAGCTTCTTCTAACGCTTTAGCTCTTTTTGTTGGAGAATCGAAACCCCTTCTATTATATCTATCAGAATGATGAAGGGATCTTCTAAAAGCTTGAGTATCCATCTTCCTATATTACAACGTTTTAAATAATTTTTCGTAAAAAAAAAGAAACCTGACATAAGTCAGGTTTCTTAAATAAATTGTGAATTAGATTATTTGGCAGATGCAAAGTCTGGATATGCTTCCATTCCATGCTCTCCTATATCTAAGCCTTGAGTCTCTTCCTCTTCAGATACTCGGATTCCACCGAATAATCCTCCAATTACAGACCAGGCAATCCAGCAAGTAACTAGTGTCCAAATAGCATAAGCTGCGGCACCAAGAGCTTGAACTAGAAGAAGGGTAATACCTCCACCATTGAACAATCCCATACCTGCTCCATCACCTTGTACAGCTGTACCCCAAAGACCGATAACTACAGTACCCCATACACCACAAACTCCGTGAACAGAGAATGCACCTACAGGATCATCGATCTCAGCAGCATCAAGTGCTGCGACAGAAAATACAACGATTATTCCACCTACTAGTCCTGCGAACCAGGCTCCAGCAAGAGTCATATCACCACAACCAGCGGTGATACTAACCAAACCAGCAAGGATTCCGTTAATTATCATTGTAAGATCAGGCTTACCAGAAGTTAATGTTGAAACTATAGTTGCACCAATAGCTCCAGCTGCTGCCGCCAAAGTAGTTGTTACAGCAACATATGGAACCCATTGATCCATAGCAAGTTGAGAACCGGGGTTAAAACCATACCAACCTATCCATAGAACTAATGCACCTAGAGTAGCTATAGCCATATTGTGTCCTGGCATAGCCTGTGGTTTCCCATCAGAGTATTTGCCAATTCTTGGTCCAAGAAGCATAGCTCCTACAAGACCCGCCCATGCTCCAACTGAATGAACAATTGAAGAACCAGCAAAGTCTACAAAACCTAAAGAATCAAGCCAACCACCATTCCATTTCCAGCTACCAGCAATTGGATATATAAATGCAGTTAATACAACAGCAAAAACAACAAATTCTCCAAATTTAACTCTTTCAGCAACAAGACCGGAAACGATAGTTGCTGCAGTTCCTGCAAAAGCAGACTGGAACAAGAAATCAACAGTTGGGACTAATCCAGCATCAGTTACCATATCTGCAGTAACTGTTGGATCAAAAAATAAGCCGCCAAAATAAAGCCAGCCGTCAGCAACACTTCCTCCGTACATTAATGAATAGCCGATAAACCAATAAGAAGTTACAGCTAAAGCGAATACAAAGAGGTTTTTAGCAAGAATGTTAACAGCGTTCTTAGAACGGCACATACCTGCCTCAACCATAGCGAAACCGGCGTTCATGAAGATCACTAGAATAGTAGCGATCAAAAGCCATAGATTGTTAGCAAGAAAAGCTGCATTCAACTCAGGTAAATCAGCTGCGTGAGCTGAAAGATTAAAAATACCTAAACCAAACAAAGCTAGGGGAACAGTTGCAAGCCACAACATAGAGCGGTTTGAACTAAATCCTCGAATACTCCTCAAAAGGAGCATAGGTCCATTAACAAGACTTGCATCTTGAAGTTTGGACCTAGAGCGCCTTTGAGGCGTTTGCAAAGCAGTGGTCATAAAAAAAAATTAGATCTGCAAAAAAACAGTTTGTGCTGTTTCCTTTCAAATTTAAATTTATTCAAAAAACTTAGCCGTGTCTAGTAGTTGTTTATACCATTTTTATAGTTGCACCTTAAAAAATTATTTGTTAAATTTAAAAATATTTTTTTTTGGATTTCAAATTATCAAGTTCTTCGCCTACTTTAAAGGTTTGATTCCATTCCATGATACGTGGTCCATATGAAATTCAAAGGAACATGGAATAGTTAACATTCCTGCACTTAAAGATTCTCTAAAGAGATTGCCGTACAAGGGATCTGCATCATCTCCGGGAGCAAAAAAACAAGCGTCTTTTCTCGTAATACAAAGTACTAAAACACTTTTAGCTTCAGGTATTAATTCCTTTAATTCAATGAGGTGTTTTTGACCTCTTTTCGTTACTGTATCAGGGAATAGGGCTACATTTTCTTTAATCCAGGTCGTATTTTTAACCTCAATGTAAATGTTACGTTTATCAGGATTTGAAGATTTTGGAGTTAAAAAAAAGTCAATTCTGCTTTTTTTATCTTTTCCATAGGGGACTTCAGGTTTAATTGTCTCTATTTCTCCTATTATTTGGTTTAACAAATTTTTCTCAATAACCTTTTTGATTAACTTATTTGCAAATAAAGTATTAATTCCCACCCATACCTCCTCATTTTTTGCATCTAAAACACATATCTGTTCCCAAGTAAAAGGTAATTTTCTTTTTAGAGAAGAAGAAACACTTATTCTTACTTTTGCTCCCTCACTCAAAAGTCCCTTCATTGGGCCTGTATTAGCACAATGAGCAGTTACTATCTCTCCACTCTTTAATTTTATATCTGCAAGAAACCTTTTATACCTTTTAATTAAAACCCCTTCAATTAGTGGATCAAATTCAATTATCCGATCATTCATAAATATGTCGTTAGTTAAAAATCAAATATAATTGAAACTTAAACTTCTTGAAAATTTAGACAAACCCAAATGCATTCATTTTTAAAAAATAATGTTTTTTCAATTTCATTTGGTACTAGTCTTAGTAAATTAGCTGGATGTATAAGACAAATATTTATAGCTGCTGCTTTTGGAGTTGGGGTGACATACGACGCATTTAATTATGCTTATATAATTCCAGGTTTTTTGCTAATAATCATTGGGGGTATTAATGGTCCCTTGCATAACGCAGTCGTTGCAGTTCTAACTCCTCTAAACAAAAAAAATGGAGGGATTGTTTTAACTCAAGTAAGTATAAAACTTTCAATATTATTAATTGGTTTAGCTGTATTGATTTTCTTTAATGCAAGTTTATTAATTGAATTATTGGCCCCAAATTTAAGTTACGAAGCTAAATCTATTGCCACTTACCAATTAAAAATACTTACACCTTGTATTCCTTTATCCGGCTTCATAGGTTTAAGCTTTGGCGCCTTAAATTCCCAAAGAAAATTCTTTTTATCAAGTATAAGTCCAGCGATAACAAGCGTAACTATTATTTTTTTTATTTTATTAAGTTGGACTTTCAACAAAGAAAATGCATATTCTCATTTCTTTACTTACACGGGCTTACTAGCTTTTGCAACTTTGACAGGAACTTTAATTCAGTTTGTTGTTCAAATTTGGGAAATAAATAAAATTGGTCTCTTGAAATTAGAGTCAACCTTCAATTTATTTAAAGATGAAGAGAGGAGAATTTTCAAACTAATTATTCCAGCATCTATCTCATCAGGTTTAAGTCAAATTAATGTTTTTATCGACATGTTTTTCGCTTCAAGTTTTCAAGGAGCAGCATCTGGACTAGCTTACGGAAACTTTCTTATACAAGCCCCCTTAGGGATATTATCTAACTCCTTGATTCTGCCATTACTTCCAAAATTTTCTAAATTAAGAAGTGAAAAAGACAAAAGAGGTCTCCAAAAAAAATTGATATCTGGGGTAGAGTACTGTTTCTTGACAACTATTTTTTTAACCGGATTTTTCATAACATTCAATAATCAAATCGTACAATTAGTTTTTCAAAGGGGATCTTTTGATTATTCAGCAACTTTAAAAGTAAAAAATATATTAATTGCTTATGCAGTTGGCATACCGTTTTATCTTTATAGAGATTTATTAGTGAGAACTTACTATTCAATAGAAAAAACAAACTTCCCTTTTAAGTCTTCATTTGCAGGGATAATACTTAATATTTTTTTTGATTGGTTTTTAATTGGTGCCCCAATTAAGAATTTTGGGAATCTGTCTCCATATAATTTTGGAGTTGTGGGAATAATTTTATCTTCAGTAATAGTCAACCTTATAGTCTGTATTTTGCTTTCTTTTAATCTGCGAAATGAAGATATCCATTTACCTAACTTGGATTTATTGAGGAAAATTAGCCTCATGTCATTAGCAGCATTTATGGACAGCACACTTTGTTTTACTATTATCCAAACTGCGAATAACTTCAATTCAAATCTTGCAGAATTTTTATTATTAATATTTGGAACTCTAACTTTTTTTGTGATTTATTTTTTACTTACAAAATTTTTGAAAGTAAATAAATTTAAATTTTCAAAAAAAGAGATTTAGTTTTTAAAAAAACTTTCCAAAATCTCTTCTAATTCTAGAATTTGTGAGTTAGTGATTAAATTAATCAGTGGAATACTATTAACACCATCCCCTACTTTTACATTTATTGCTTTCAGACTTAATTTTGCAGCCTCCAATGGGCCTTGATCTTTATTGCTGATACATTCAATAGCAAGATGTCTAGCTAGTCCAGCGTCTCCAAGATACAAATTCCACTTTTCTATTTTTATAAAAACCTTTTCGGAAATAACATTTTCTAGATCACTTATACTTACCTGAGAGTCCATAAATAGAAATTAATTTAAGTTGATTGTTTTGAAGTATCTTTAGGTTTTTTTATAATTACGAAAAGCAAATGGGATGCCAAAAGAACTGACCAGACAATTGCAAAATTATTAAAATAGCTGATTTCATATTTAATCTCTTTTAAAAGCCACGTGCCACTTACAATCGCAGTAAATATCATGCAGTGAATAACAAAATTTACTATTCGAGAAAAATGTTTATAGATAGGATCTTCTGAGTCACCATTTCCGTACCACTTTATAGGCATATTAATAATTAGATTGTTAATAATAGATATTTTACCCGAAATCTAGTTGACTAAGAGACCCTGAAACAGAGATATTACATAATTATGCGCCTGTAGCTCAGTGGATTAGAGCACCTGACTACGGATCAGGGTGTCGGGAGTTCGAATCTCTCCAGGCGCGTTTAAAATTCTGAAATATTCTTTTTATATTTTTCTAAAAAATATCGTCTATATTATGGGTATTACTTATCAAATTCAATGAATATCCTTCAAAATCTTAAAGAAAGTGATCCAGTAATATCAAATTTTATTAATTCTGAAAAAAATAGGCAGGAAACTCATCTTGAGTTAATCGCAAGCGAAAATTTCGCATCAATTGCCGTTATGCAGGCTCAAGGTTCCGTACTTACAAATAAATACGCCGAGGGATTACCCCAAAAAAGATATTACGGGGGATGTGAATTTGTTGATGAAATCGAAGAATTAGCTATTCAGAGAGCGAAAAAATTATTTAATGCAAATTGGGCTAATGTTCAACCCCATAGTGGAGCGCAGGCAAATGCTGCTGTTTTCCTAAGTTTACTTAAACCTGGCGACACAATCATGGGGATGGATTTATCTCATGGTGGACACTTAACTCATGGGTCTCCAGTAAATATGAGTGGTAAATGGTTCAATGCAGTTCACTATGGTGTAAATAAAGAAAGTAGTGAATTAAATTTTAATGAAATAAGAGAGATTGCTCTTGAAACAAAACCAAAATTAATCATATGTGGATATTCTGCTTATCCAAGAACAATCGATTTTGAGTCATTTAGAAATATTGCAGATGAAGTTGGTGCATTCTTAATGGCTGATATTGCACACATCGCCGGTCTTGTAGCAAGTAAACTTCACCCAAATCCAATACCATATTGTGATGTAGTAACCACAACTACTCATAAAACATTAAGAGGGCCTAGAGGGGGACTTATCTTGTGTAAAGATGCAGAATTTGGAAAGAAATTTGATAAATCTGTTTTCCCTGGAACTCAGGGTGGTCCCCTCGAACATATAATTGCAGCTAAAGCAGTTGCATTTGGAGAAGCCTTGCAGCCCGATTTTGTTAATTATTCCCAACAAGTAATAAAAAATGCAAAAGTTCTAGCTTCAACTTTAATAAATAGAGGTATTAATATCGTTAGTGGAGGCACTGATAACCATATTGTTTTACTCGATTTAAGAAGTATCAACATGACTGGTAAGATTGCTGACTTACTTGTAAGTGAAGTGAATATCACTGCAAATAAAAATACTGTTCCATTTGACCCTGAATCACCTTTTGTAACCAGCGGACTAAGGCTGGGAACTGCTGCTTTAACTACTAGAGGCTTTAATGAGGATGCTTTTGCTGAAGTTGGCGAAATTATTGCTGATAGATTACTTAACCCAGACGATTCACTGATTGAAAGTCAATGTAAAGAAAGAGTATTAAACTTATGTAATCGTTTTCCTCTTTATGAAGGCAAACTTGAAGCATCAATTAAATGAGTCCTAACTCCAAGGGAGTTGAAATTCTTTCTATTGGAACAGAGCTACTCTTAGGAAATATTATCAATACAAATGCTCAATGGATTTCTGAACAGTTATCTCAATTAGGCTTACATCACTTTAGGCAATCAACTGTCGGTGATAATTTTGATCGAATTATAAAAGTAATTCAAGAAATATCTAAAAGAAGTAATCTTCTTATTACAACTGGTGGCTTGGGACCCACCCCAGATGACTTAACTACTGAAGCAATAGCCAAATCTTTTAATGTATCTCTTTTTGAAAGACCGCACTTATGGGATGAAATTAAACAAAAACTTCCAAACTCAAAGCTCAAAGACGATTCTTCTAGCTTAAGGAAACAATGTTTCTTCCCAAAAAATGCTCAAATAATTAATAACCCAAGAGGTACTGCCCCAGGAATGATATGGGAACCAATAAAAGGATTTACTATTCTTACTTTCCCTGGAGTACCAAGTGAAATGAAAACTATGTGGGAAGAGACTGCGTATGATTTTATTAAAACCAAATTCTCAGATAGTTATTCCTTTTTTTCAAATACTCTTAAATTTGCAGGAATTGGAGAATCTAGTGTTGCAGAAAAAATTAACGATCTTCTAAATCTTAAAAACCCGACTGTTGCTCCATATGCAAACTTAGGGGAAGTTAAACTCAGAATCACAGCTAGAGCAAAGAATGACCTAGAAGCAAGAAATATAATAATGCCTGTAAAAGAAAAATTAAAAAAAAAGTTTTCGAAATTTATTTTTGGAGAAGATCATGAGACCCTCCCTAGCGTGTTAATAAAAGAATTAACCAAGAGAAAAGAAACTATCGTTTTTGCTGAATCCTGCACTGGAGGATTACTCTCTTCATCGATCACTTCGATATCAGGCTCATCTCAAGTTTTTCAAGGTAGTATTGTTTCCTATAGTAATAAACTAAAAAATTCATTATTAAATATTTCTGAAGAAAAGCTTACAAAATATGGAGCAGTTTCTGAAGAGGTTTGTGAGGCCATGGCAATTAACGTGAGAGAGAAATTAGGAGCTGATTGGGCTATAGCAATTAGTGGAATAGCTGGTCCTAACGGAGGCAGTGAAGATAAACCGGTTGGACTTGTCTATATATCAATTTCAGGACCGAATAATCATATAACTAATATAAAAAAAATATTTAACTCAACCAGAAATAGACTTGAAATTCAAACACTAAGTGTAAATGTCTGTTTAAACAGCCTCAGATTAATCCTATTATCGAATAGTAAGTAACTATTTTTACAGATTGAGTCAAAACACCCTATTTGATAAAGTTTGGGATTTACACAAAGTTTCAAGTCTTCCAGGTGGATCTGATCAAATATTTATTGGTCTTCACCTTATCCATGAAGTCACAAGTCCTCAAGCATTTGGCGCTTTAAAAGATAAAAACTTAAAAGTAAAATTCCCTGATAGAACAGTTGCCACTGTTGATCATATTGTGCCAACAGACAATCAAAGCAGGCCTTTTAAAGATAATCTTGCTGAACAAATGATTGAAACACTTGAGAAGAATTGCTTAGAACATAAAATAAGATTTTTTAATATTGGTAGTGGTAATCAAGGAATAGTTCACGTAGTAGCTCCAGAATTAGGGCTAACTCAACCAGGGATGACGATAGCTTGTGGAGACTCTCATACTTCAACTCATGGAGCTTTTGGGTCCATTGCTTTTGGGATAGGTACAAGTCAAGTAAGAGATGTTCTTGCTACGCAAACCATAGCAATGAACAAATTGAAAGTGAGGCAGATTTGGTGTGAAAATAAATTATCTAAAGGTGTTTATGCTAAGGATTTAGTACTTCATATTATTAATGAACTTGGTGTAAAGGCAGGAGTAGGATTCGCATATGAATTCGCAGGGCCGGCAATATATGAATTATCAATGGAAGAAAGAATGACTATATGCAATATGTCTATTGAAGGAGGAGCAAGGTGCGGCTACATTAACCCTGATGAAAAGACCTTTAGTTACATTAAAAATAAATTATATTCTCCAAAAAATGAGAATTGGGATAAAGCGCTCACATGGTGGAAATCGTTAAAAAGCGATGAAAATTCAATTTATGATCATGTAGTTAAATTAGATGCTTCTAAAGTAGAACCAACCGTAACCTGGGGGATTACTCCCGGCCAAAGTATAAGCATTAATCAACAAATCCCTCTTTTAGATGACTTATCCCCAAATGATAAATTAGTTGCAAAAGAGGCTTATGAATATATGAGTTTCAAGCCAGGACAATTAATAAAAGATACTCCTGTAGACGTTTGTTTCATAGGTAGTTGCACAAATGGAAGAATCAGTGACTTAAGAGTTGCAGCTCAAGTACTAAAAGATAAAAAAGTATCTAAAAATGTTAAAGCATTTGTAGTTCCAGGCTCAGAAAAAGTAGCCACTGAAGCAAAACAAGAAGGTATTGATCAAATATTTAAAGATTCTGGATTTCAATGGAGAGAGCCTGGGTGTTCAATGTGTTTGGCAATGAATTCAGATAAGCTAATAGGTAATCAAGTTAGTGCTAGTTCTAGTAATAGAAATTTCAAGGGAAGGCAAGGATCTCCCAGTGGAAGAACACTTCTCATGAGTCCAGCAATGGTTGCTGCTGCTGCAATCAATGGCAAAGTCAGTGACGTTAGAGAATTCATAAACTAATGAAATCAAACTTTATCCCACCAATTGGAAAAATTTCAAATGTGAACGGGAGATGTATCTCCTTGATTGGTAACGACATTGATACAGATCGGATAATTCCAGCGCGTTTTTTGAAGTGTGTTAATTTTGATTCATTAGGCGAATCTGTTTTTGAGGACGATAGAAGAACTTTAAAAGGAAAGCATCCTTTTGATCTAGAGAAAAACAAAAATGCCTCAATACTAGTTGTCAATAGCAATTTTGGTTGTGGTTCCAGTAGAGAACATGCTCCCCAAGCGCTCATGAGATGGGGTATAAAAGCAATCATAGGTGAGAGTTTTGCCGACATTTTTTACAGTAACTGTATTGCGATAGGAATTCCATGTTTTACGCTTCCTAAACAATCCATAGAAGAAATACAAAACTATTGCGATAATCAATCTTTACTCTTAGAAATTGATCTTAAAAATTCATTAGCAAAATCAAAAGATTTAAATTTCAATCTTGAGATTAAGGTAAGCTCAAGAAAAATGTTTTTATCAGGAGAATGGGATGCTACTTCAACACTACTTAATAATAAAAATTTAATAGATAATAAATTTAACCAATTACCATATATAAAATTTAATACTAATTTTTTATAGTTATTTAAATCCGTAGAGACTAAAAGAAATACCACCTGCTTGATTATGAGGCTGATAAAAAATACCAAATTCGTAAGATCTTTTTTTCCAATTTAAAGAAACTTTAGAATCTATAAATTCACCATAATCATTTGAATCATTATTTGTTAGGTTCAAAATCCCAAAACTCTTGAGAATGATAGGCCCATATAATTGCTGATCAAAAGAAATATCTAAGGTAAAGTTCTCATAATTCTGATCAAACTTAAAAACACTTTCACCACCATTAAATTTATAGAAAGGTAAAAGACTTATCCGAGTATAATCAAAAGTTTTATTTTTAAAATTACCCATTATATATTCTGGGCCAGCACCTAAACCTAAATATTCTTGATGATCCCCATTTTCATAGAGAGAATAAGATAATTCTAATTTTGTGTTAAGACTTAGTCCTTTGGTTATTGGGTCAGGAATGTAATTAAATGAGATATCAACAGATTTCTTTTTAGGTTCTAAGATACTGATTGGAAATTTCTGATCAAGAGAATAAAACAAATTACCTTTTAGGTTGGTTACTAAATTTTTAGTATTTAAACCCTCTGCTGTTATCTTGGCCAAACCTAAAGATAAAAATTCTGACTTTTTGATGCCATCAACAATCCAAGTATTTTCTTTTTTTAATTTGGAACCAAAACCTGAATAAATTTCTGCTTCACCCAATGAACCATTCCAGACCCTCTCTCTATAAATTCCATAAAAACTTTTTTCCCATTTTGAATCTAATAAATCAATTTCTTTACTCAATTCAGTTTTAAATCTAAATGCATCTGGAAATTTATCAAAATCAAGAGAATTTAAATTTTTATCTATTTCTAAGTCCCAATTTTTTATTGGGCCTTTTATCTGGGATTTTAGAGCAAAATAATCTTCAAAACTTGTATTTCTCTTAACCCTATCTGAAGTAATTGATTCGCCATCCTTTACAAAACTATTTGTATATCCTTTTAATGACCTCTGGATTAGAAATTGCGGCTCTAAATCAAGAACAAAATCATCAGTAATATCTATAGAGTTAAATTTCCTACTAATAAAATACCCATCTTTGTCTAAATTTTCATATCCAAAATTCCACCTGTTTTCAAATTCGAAGAATTCACCGGACTTTGTTAAAGTTCTATCTCCAAGCCAAAATGGAATTGAAACTTTTTCTTCAAATATTAGATAGTTTATTGATGACTTAAATCGTAATTTATCTGCTTCAGAAAAAACTGTTAATGAATTAATGGCTAATTTAACCTGTTGAGATTCAAGTAAATCATTACTAAATACAGCCTTCTTGCTTTCCCATTTTTGGCCATCTATAGATATTTTATCAGTAAAAAACAACCAATTTTCAATCTTGTCTGGAGTATTTAAAACTTCCTTTTTTTTAAATTCAAGTAAATTTTCTATCTTATTAGAGTCTAATAAGCTGAAATTTGAAAATAAGTCATCAATCAAATTATTAGTATTAATAATGCCCTTAACATCTAATAAAAAACCTTTTTCACTAATAAAATTGTATTCTAATTGTGAAACTTTAAAGAGTTGATCACCTAATACCAAGACTATATTTCCTGAAGCATTAATTTTTTTATTTGACTTATCGTATATTAAATTATCAGCTCTAAGCAGTTTGCCTCTAAAAGAAACAGATACATTACCCTCTGCATAAATAACATCATTTATTTCAGACTGTTTATCGGATTGAATAATTAACTCTTGTTGCTTTTCAGCTTTAACTACTAAAGATGAATCAAAATTTTTCTTTAATGAATTTACAAAGGAAATTTTGTCATTAAAATTTTTTGAATTACTTGATAAAATTTTTTCACTTAGGTTATTTAACCAAAGGAATTTAGTATGTTGATTATTGATATTTTTATTAATTGTTGATAATCCAGCTGATTTTGATGGCTGAATAAAATTAATAAAAAGAAAAGAGAAAAATATTAGTTTTTTTGATATACCTGAAATCAATTTTGAATTTAATTAAAAAAATTAATCTTGAGGACTTTCTAGGTCTTTTCTGTTTGGGGTTCTTGTTGGGTCACTTGCTAAAAATCCGAAAAGAAATATTCCAACAAAGAAAAAGACGATAGTGTAAACAGAAATTTTTAAAGCGAGCATGGAATTACTAGTGCTGACAGATTTATATCCTATTAAATTTATAATTAAACTATGGTTAATTGTTTACTTTTTGTATTTTTGGTAAATTTTGAAATACTTTAGAGAGACTAATCGTCATGATCATCCCAAGGATCAGTAAGCTTTGCTGCTTTAGGTCCAAAGGCAGTCCAAAGACCAAAACCGGTCAAAGCTAAAAGTAGAGCCAGAATTGTTACTGCTATAGAAACTGCAGGATCTGGAGCTGATGATAAAGTTTGCATCAATTTTGCTAAGTTTGTAAACAATTTATGTATTAGTTCTTATACAATAACGAAATAATATCCGATTTTGTGAATTTAACATGGGTCAAAAAACAGCCTTAGGAAGTCTTTTAAAAGCAATTGGCAATTCAGGTCAAGGGAAAGTTGTACCTGGTTGGGGAGCAGTTCCTATCATGACAGTAATTGGTCTACTACTTTTGGTTTTCTTAGTTATTCTTCTACAAATTTATAACCAATCCTTACTACTACAGGGTTTCTCAGTAGATTGGAACGGAAACTAAATTCTTGAAAATTTTTTAAAAAAGTTATTTGGTTAATGTGAAAATTGCCAAATAACTTTTTTTAAAATTTTTGTTTTTATTAATTAGTTATAGTTTGTATATATCCATAATTCTCAAACAAAAAGAGATTTAGAAATAAAAAATGAAAGAAATATTTTTAATTGGATTAGGAAATCCTGGTAAAAAATACTCAAACAGTAGGCATAATGCAGGTTTTTTAATGCTTGAAAATTTTTCTAAAAAATATAATTCAAATTTTTTATTAAAAGATAAGCTTAAAAGTTCCTGCTCAGAATTTCAAATCAATGATTCTAATTTCAGGTTATTTTTACCAAATACTTTTATGAATAACAGTGGTGATGCTGTCAGAGCAATAGTTGATTGGTATAAAATAAATATAGATCAAATTTTAATAATAGTCGATGATAAAGATCTTCCCCTTGGAAAAATAAGATTTAGAAGAAAAGGAAGCTCAGGTGGACATAACGGGCTGAAAAGTATCATTGAACAATTACAGACACAAAACTTTAAGAGAATAAGAATTGGTATTGGATCACCTCCTTCAATAAAAGGAAAAAATAATTTCAATACCATTTCACATGTCTTAGGAAATATCTCGCTAGAAGAAAAATCAATACTGGATAAAGTATACAAGAGAGTAATAGAATCACTCGAACAACTTAATACTAAAAAAGAAGAATATATAATTAATGAATTAAATTCTTTTGACAAAGACCAACCTTAAGAAATGCATTCAAAACCTGAAACTATTGCAAATGTAAGTGTTAAGGAATATTGTTTCTCAAAAAAGCAAATTCAGGGGGTTGTTGAAGCCAGTCAATTTAAATGGACTTTTATATACTCTTTTAATAAAGGCCTATTAAAGGTAAATCCACCTTTAGGAAGAGCATTAATTGAAAATGCCTTATTGAAATTTTTACTGAAAAAAGATTATGAATTAGAAACAGGGAATGAATATAAATTCACTATTTCAGCCAAGTTTTAAAATCTATATTTTGATTCAAAGTAAACTTGGTTTTGCAATAATCTTCTAAAATTATCAATGCTGATATTGCATCAAGGTTTTTATTAAGAATAAAAACCTCTCTAGGAATTAAAAACTTCAGACCACTAATTGGAAATAGTTCGAAATACCTTTCTTTAGCCCTGTAGGTGGTATTTTTTTCCTCAAAAGATATTATTTCCTTTTTAAAAAAATATAGTTTTTCTCTGATTTCTTTACTGGTAGTACCATTGCCAATGATAATTTGCGATATTTCCTCAGCAGCAATTAAATTTCTGACATAATCCTCTAGTAATTCACTTTTAAGAATAATCGCTTTATAAACTTTTTTTTCACTTATTTCAGCTAATACTAAGCCACATTTACTTTTCCCGGGATCAATAGTTATAACTCTAGGCATTTAAGATGCAATCTTTAAAATATTGATTTCAACGACTATGGGTTCTACAGTTTTACTATCTCTCAAAGATACTACTTCTAATTTAAATTTGATATTTTGATTTTCTTGAAGAAAGTCTCTAATTTTTTTTACAAAATTTCTATTTGTTTTAATTTCACTAACTTGTGATCCTTTTGACTTGATTTCATCCCTTGTTTCTCTAAGCAATGATTTAATTTTTAAATTTATTGATTTAAGGTTTAAATCACTTTCTTCCAGAATTGAACTTGTAATAATTTCCCCTTTTTTGACTATAAATTTATTCTCTAATAAATTAGGAGATACAAAAACATAATTATCACCTTTTAAAACATTTGTTGCTGATTTGATTAATAAAATCCAGTTACCACCACTAGCAGCTATTGTCTGAATTCTTGTAATATCACTAGGTCTCCACAAAAGAATATTTTTTGTTTCTTTATTATTTGGAGTAACAATTTTTGTAACAAACTTGTCAGCTTCATTGTAGATTTTTGTAAAGTCTATTTTTACATTTGAGCGAGAGTTGATTTCTGCTATAAATAAAGTTTGTCCTCTTTTAATAACAACATTTCCTCTCCTAAATTCTTTAATATTATTTTTTAATTGATTTAACTCCTTTTCTTTTTGAATAATTTTACCTTCGAGTTCCTCTTGCTCTTCCTGTAAAGGTATTAAAGCCTTTTTGCTTTCATCTAAAGTTTTTTGCAAAAAAGGAATATCAACAAAAAGTCTTTGTCTGAATTCTTCACTTACTAAAATCAATAACCCAATTGATATTGAACTAATAAACCCACCAGTAATAATAGTTATTATAGTTGCTGTTTTTTTCGGTCTTAATTTTAAGATACTAAATCTTGCTTTACCAATCTTTGTTCCAAGAATATCCCCAAATGGTGCAATTAATCCCCCTAGTAATATTAAAAAAACAATTAAAATCCAAGCCACACTTTTGCGTATACTCAGTACATCATAATTTATAGTGAATCAATTAAATCTTTTTGCAAGAGCAATTGGATCAAACACTGTAATCTTTTTTCTTTCAATATTAAGAAGCCCTGAATCCTTTAAATCTCCCAATAATCTTGTAATGGTTACTCTTGTAGAACCAATAGCTTCAGCAATTGCCTGATGTGAAAGCCTTAAATCTATCGTAATACCTTTTTCACCTGCAACTCCAAAGTCTCTACAAAGGACCATTAAAAAACTTACTAGACGAGAAGACATATCTCTATGTGTAAGAGTTTCTATCATTGTTTCAGTTTGCAGGATCCTACTTGAAAGTCCTTGTAAAAGTAATAGTCCTACAGATGCATCTTCCTCTATAGCTCTTAAAACAGAATTAGCAGGTGCTGTTATCATTTCAACTCTTGTGAATGCTATGGCATGATAAAAACGATCGGATCTATGGCCAGTTAGAAGAGATAAAACACCAAAGAGACTATTCTCTCTTAAAAGAGCAACAGTTATTTCTTCACCTGATTCATAAACTCTTGACAGTCTTACTGCTCCTCTTCTTATGAGATAAACCCTTTCAGCAGGGTCTCCAGGGAAGAATATAGTTTTGGACCTCTCAACCATTTCTGTGCTTGCACCATCTAGACCTTTAATAACTTCCATTAAAGTTCTATTTATTGGAAAACGTTCTCCAACGGAGTTAATTTTACTTTGTCCAGAATGTTGCGAACTAAAGCGGTTGAATCCTCGTGAAGCAGGTATCATAAATATCTTTACTATTAAAAAATTTAAGGAGCCACAATAAAAAATCTTGTATCAACAGTAACAAATTTCAATTCTTATCAGTTTGTCAACAAGCTTTTTTCAGTTAATTTCAAATTGCTTAACCCTTTTTTAAGTAAAATTACACTATATGCAGCGTTATTAGATTCTAATTATACTGCATGTAGAAAGAATCTAAATAATGGTAATTAGTTCATCTCATATTTATTCCAAAGGTAATCTCGATGTTGTAAAAACAAATCCTGCCAACAAAATTAACGTAAAAAATTTTTCACAAAACGGACAAATTCAAATCTATCAATCTTCATATAGAGGAAGTTACACATCTATCATTAGAGACTCGCTAAGAAATGCTGCTCTTGGAAGGAAAGTGTTACTAATACAATTTATGAAAGGAGGAGTGAAGCAAGGAGTTGATCATTCAGTAAAGCTATGCGGTAATTTAACCTGGGTAAGATCATCACATTCCTTTGATCAATATAATTCTGAAGCAATTGAAAATAATAAAAATTTAAAAAAATCTATTCATGAATCCACTACTGAATTATGGAATTTTTGCAAAAGAGAACTACAGTCTGGAGAGAATGACCAAATCATACTTGATGAGATTTTTTTAGCTATTGATATGAGAATTATTGATAAAGATGATTTGATTTCAACACTTGAAAACCGATTTATATCAGGAGATGTAATCCTTACTGGTACAGATATACCTAAAGATTTACTATTAATGGCTAACCAAATTACCGAACTTCGCTCATAAAACAATGCTAAAAAATGATCTCTGGATAAATCAAAAAGCTTCGGAAGGTATGATAAAACCCTTTCAATCAAATTTGGTGAGACATCTTGAGCCTAATAATAAACAAAAGCCAGTTTTGAGTTACGGATGTTCATCTTATGGCTATGATTTAAGACTTTCATCAAAAGAATTCCTAATTTTCAGACATATCCCTGGGACTGTGATGAACCCCAAAAAGTTTAATCCTAATAATTTAGAGAAAACTGTTCTTCACCATGATAATGATGGAGACTTTTTTATTCTTCCTGCTCACTCCTATGGTTTAGGAGTTGCTTTAGAAAAGATGAAAGTGCCAGAAAATATAACTGTAATCTGTATAGGGAAAAGTACTTACGCGCGACTTGGGATTATTGTTAATACAACGCCCGCAGAGGCAGGATGGGAAGGTCATCTAACTTTAGAGTTTAGTAATAGTTCAGGTGCAGATTGCAGAATATATGCTGAAGAGGGTATTTGCCAACTACTCTTTTTTGAAGGTGATCCTTGCTCTACAACCTATGAAGATAGAAGAGGTAAATATCAAAACCAACCAGAAAAAGTAACTCTTGCAAAGATCTAAAATGAGTAAAGTTGAACTAATTTCGCTAACTCCTGATGCAGAAAAAACAATGGCTTACATTGCAAGAGTAAGTAATCCAAAAAATCAGGAAAATGAAGACTACTCGAAATTATTGAGTTATTGCATTAAAAATGAACATTGGAGTGTTTTTGAACAGTCATTTATGACCTTGCAAATAGAAACTAACAGAGGAATCGCTGCTCAAATTTTAAGACATAGATCATTTACTTTCCAGGAATTTTCACAGAGATATGCAGATAGTTCTCAATTGGGTAATATCCCCTTACCAGAGTTAAGGCGTCAAGATTTTAAAAACAGGCAAAATTCAATTCCTGATCTCCCTGATGAATTAAAAAAAAGATTTAATGAAAAAATTAGTTTACATTTTCAGGCTGCTTCAGAATTATATGAAGATTTACTTGCTGAAGGTGTAGCCAAAGAATGTGCGAGATTTGTTTTACCATTAGCGACTCCAACAAGAATCTATATGTCTGGATCATGTAGATCATGGATCCATTACATTCATTTAAGATCAGCTCACGGCACCCAAAAAGAACACAAGTCTATAGCCCAAAATTGCAAGTCTATTTTTAAAAAAAGTTTTCCTATTGTATCAAAATCTTTAGAATGGTAAAAATTATCCATGACTACGAGGATTAACCTCATTATTTTTATTTTCTTGAATTGTTGAAAATTCAGCATTAATAATTTCCTCATAAGTTTCCTCTTCTCTCTCTAAATTATTAATAGATTTTCTTATTTTCATTTCATCTTGTTTACCAATAAAAGTAGATATTAGATTACCCTTTTTATCAAAAAGATTAACTTGAGGAATCCCGTTAACAGCAAACTTCTGGATGTAATTAGCCCATTTTTGATTATCAACATTTAGAAAAACAAAATTAATATCTTTTTCGTATTCATCTTTAAAAGTAGAAACTTGTGGAGCCATTTCTTTGCAAACTTCACACCACTCAGCATAAAATTCGAGAAATGTAGGCTTATTATTTGTAAAAGCTATTTCAGGTTCAACAGATAATTCTCCAAAACTTTTTAGAAGATAAGTTGATTTAAACAAGAAATTTTTAAACAAAAACAGCGAAATTATAACAATTGAAATAATCAAAATAAGTATTGTTTTAAAATTCGTCTTTACAAATTGCTCTCGACTCTCAGATTGCACTATTAAGGAATTACTAACTAAAGGCATCTTAAATAAATTAAACGAATAAAGAGAATTGAAATCTATAAGCTTTTAATCATTTGATAAAATAATAATTAAATAATTATCAAAATTTCTTTGATTCCCGAAATCTAATTATGCAATCAATCTTTGGAACTGATGGAATAAGAGGAAGATTTAATGAAGAGATAACCTATACACTAGCCTACAAAGTGGGATATGCTCTAGCTTTGAGCTTAGAGAAGAAAAGTCCAATAATAATTGGTAGAGATACAAGAATTAGTGGAGATATTCTTCTTCAGGCAGTAACACAAGGTATTAAAGATGGTGGCAAAAAATTTATAAATCTTGGAATCTGCCCTACCCCAGCTATACCTTTTTTGATTAAACAAGAGAATCTGAGTAGTGGGATTATGATATCTGCAAGTCATAATCCGCCAGAATATAATGGCATAAAAATTTTTGATCATAATGGTCAAAAAATTACCAAATATTTTGAAAATAAAATTCAAAAATTAATTGAAGAGTTAAATCACAATATCTCAGTTCCTAAAAAAGTGATTCCCAGAAATACAAATAATGATCTTATCGATATTTATATCAAAAGCCTAATCCAAACTATGGGTGAAGAAAATCTAAGCGGGTTGAAAATAATATTAGACACATGCTATGGATCAGCAGCAACCTGCGCAAAAAAAATTTTTCAGCTTCTTGGTGCTGATGTAAGAGTTATCAATAACTCTAAAAATGGTTTGAAAATTAATATGAATTGTGGTTCTACTAACCTCGAACCATTAAAAAAAGCATTAAGAGAGAGTCCTGCAGATATGGGTTTTAGCTTCGATGGGGATGCCGATAGAGTAATTGGAATAGATTCAAAAGGAAATGTTTTAGATGGAGATCACATTCTTTTTCTTTGGGGGAGAGAACTTATGGAACAAAAAATTCTCACAAATAATTTACTAATATCAACGCAAATGGCAAACTTAGGTTTTGAAAGGGCCTGGGAGAAAATTGGAGGAATTTTATATAGAACAGATGTAGGAGATAAACATGTGCATGACGCAATTAAGGAAAAAGGAGCAGTTTTAGGAGGTGAGCAGTCAGGTCATATACTTTCAAAAATTAATGACTTTTCTGGAGATGGGATATTGGCTGCACTTCAGATTTCTAAATTTTGTAAACAGAAAAATATTAATTTAAATGATTGGCTTAAAAGTAGTTTTGAACCCTACCCTCAAAAACTAACCAATATCAACCTAGATTTTAATATAAATAAATTAAATCCAGAAACCAAAATCTTGATTTATCAAAATATAGAGTTTTTTCAGAAAATATATTCGGATAATTGTAGAGTTTATATAAGGCCTAGCGGCACAGAACCCGTTATGAGAGTTCTTGTTGAGGCCAAAAATTATAAGGAAGTTAATTCTATATCAAGTGAAATAACAAACAAACTCTTTTTAGAAATCGATAAAATAAAAAATAAATTAATGATGCACTAAATTTTTATATAAATCCTTTCAAAAATATCAAGTTGGTTAACAATCGCATATTTTTCCCGATTAGTTTTAACTTTATTTGGATTAAAACTTTCTGAATAATTAAAATCTTTTTTATCTATTATTTTAAAATAATAATTACTCGATATGGTGTAATCCATATAATCGAACAAATCCTTTACATCCGTTTTTATAAAAATCAAGGTCCCTTTTTGCAGTGAATTTGAGAGAATATTAACAAATCCTGGTTGAATTACTCGCCTTTTATAATGTTTCTTTTTAAACCATGGATCAGGAAAATTAAAAGAAAGACTTTTTAGATTTTTAATAATAATTTTACTTTGAACATCATTCAAAATATTATTAGCATTACCAAATACAAAATATAGATTTTTTATTTCTCTTTCAAGCACCTTTGATTTAGCATTTTTGACTAATTTCTCACGAATTTCAATTCCTAAATAATTCCAACTGGTATTAACTAAAGCTAAATCAAATAGAAACTCACCAGCAGCACAACCTATATCCAAATGAAGATTCGATTTAGAATCACCAAACATTTCGCTCAAAGAAGGGATTCTCTCAATTTGATTGAAATTACTACTAAGGGGATTAACATGCTGTCTCATACAATTATCAATATATTTCTAGGCAATAATATAAGGATGCATAATATTCATAACTATGACAATAGTAAGTTCAAAAGTAACAGTTTGATGTTTAATTATTATGTGTTTAAAAGAAAAAGTTTTGAACGTTTTTAATCAACTGTCTATTTGGCTATCCTTTCAACTTTCAATAATTTTCCTTATTGGTATTCCTGTTACTCTATCCTTATGGTCAATTAAAAAAAGAAATAAAGCAGTTACCAAACTTCTGTCAATTTATTGGAAAATATCCCTTTTATTTTTTATAAGTCTTCTACTTCTAATAGGAAAATATAATTATGCTCTTGTAATAACAAATATTTCAACATTATTAATGACAGTTTCAGTTTGGTTTTGGAACGATATTAACGATGAATTAAGAGAATATGATTTTTCTTACTCACTTACCACAACCACAAAAATATGGAGATGGACGATAACTTTTATATCTCTCAATTTCTTCGTTCAGAGTTCACAAAACTTCAACTGCTTATCTTTTATTAATTCAGATGCGTGTGCGATATGGATTCAGCCTTCTTCAAATTTATATATTATTATAAAAAATTTATTTAATTTTTTCTTTGGAGCTAACTTCACTCAGCCGATAGCAAAATTCTTTGGATTATTTGCATTATTAATATATATTTTAGGCCTTATTCAATGGTCAATAATCAAATTACCTAAAAATGGAAGAAACTCTTGCTTCTCAGAAAATGGCAAAAACTGATTTAATAAATAGTCTTGAAAAAATAAGTTCCGAGATGCCTGATAGGATTCTGAAACTAAAGGGTTCCATTCTAAAAGAAAATCAAAAAGAACATTTAGAAATAATTATTTTCAGAGGTTACAGTAGCTCAACAACTCATCCAATTGAAATAGATTCAGAAAAAAAAGTAATAGAACTTAGTTATATAATTACAAACTTTAAACTTTATAAAGCACCGTTAACAGAAACCGAAGAAAATTTTATAAGAGAACATCAAAACTCAGTTTTCTTTTTGAATCAAAAAAACTGGATTTAAATAAATTCAGAATTAATAATATTTGAACATCTTTTGCATAATTTTGTATTTTGGATTCCATTAAAAGTTTCTTTTTGATAATGCCAACATCTATCACATTTTTGACCTTTAGCTTTTAAAATTTGAATCTTGCCAAGTCCGTTATTATCAATAATCAGAGAATTCTCAACCAAATCGGATACCACTTGGAAGTTTGATACTATCAGCCAATCCCTAAATAAATCTACATCTTGATTACCAAATTCTTTTAGCCAAGTAAGTGAATTTTTTAAAACTTCATCTTCAGGTAAATAATTAACTTCCGTTTCTAAAGCTGCTCCAATTATTTGTTTATTCCTACATCCTTCTATAGCCTTATTAATTTCAACTCTCAAATTTCTTAAATTTGCTATGTGCTCATTAAGTATTTGATTTTTCCATGACTGCGAGAATATTGGCCATCCTCTTTGAAAGACTGATTTTTCTTTAGTTGAATATGGAATATTTTGCCAAATATCTTCAGCCATATGACAAAGCACTGGAGAAATAAGTACAGCTAAATTTTCAACAACTTTTGACATAACGAACTGACATGATCTTCTCCTAAATTGTGATTTAGAACTTACATATAACCTATCCTTCGCAATATCCAAATAAAAATTTGATAGATCTACAACGCAAAAACTTTGCAAGATTTGGAAAAATTTTGAAAATTCATAATTTTCATAAGCATTTGATATTTGATCTGTAACCTCAACTAATCTACCTAACATCCATTGATCTAGTAGAGGCAATTGATCAATTTCAAAGCTATCAATTTTAGGATCATAATCATGAATATTACCTAGAAGATATCTCGCAGTATTACGAACTTTTCTATAAACGTCTGAAAGTTGCTTGAGTATATTTGAACCAATTGGAACATCTACTGAATAATCTACAGAGCTTACCCACAGCCTTAAAACATCAGCACCATAAGCAGGATCAGTTTTTTTATTATTACCTCCATTAATAATAATATTTGGATCAACAACATTTCCTAAAGATTTGCTCATTTTTCTTCCGTTTTCATCAAGTGCAAAACCATGGGTTAAAACTTTTTTATACGGAGGTTTATTATTAACTGCAACAGATGTTAGCAAAGAAGACTGGAACCATCCTCGATGTTGATCTGAACCCTCCAAATAAAGATCTGCTGGATACTTTAATTCACTTCTTAGTTCACATACTGCGGCCCAGCTAGATCCTGAATCGAACCAAACGTCCATTGTATCTGTTCCTTTTTTCCATAGATCCGATTCTTTTGCGTAATTTTCTGGCAAAAGATTCTTAACCTCCCAATCCCACCAAATATCTGCTCCATATTCACTAAAAAGTTCTTGAATATGATTAATTATCTCGTTGTTAAGGAGAATGTCATTACCATCTTTTTTATAAAAAACTGGGATA
>JAOOLS010000012.1 GCA_028408915.1 Prochlorococcus sp. AH-716-J09 | reverse complement strand
CTTGCAGAAAATGTATCCTCAAAATTGCCTTGATAATCTTGTCCTGGAACAAAAGAAGCAGCAGCATTAAATGCAACTTTTTCATTTATTTTTGAGGCACATCCTCCTGAAAATGCAATATTACCTCCATGTGTTCCTGTTCCTAAACCACATGCAATTTTAGAATCGGTTGGAACAGTTGGAAGTCCTGAAAGCGCCGCACTTAGAGCACCAACATTATTGATTGATTGTTCTACATCTCTTCCATTTATTAATAATTTTGTACCATTTGTGATGTCTATTGGTATGCTATTCCCGTTCGCATCAGTAGCCCACATTTTTTGTAAGCCACCGCTTTCTTGCAGTTTTAAAGAGTTTTTACCAATACTTGTTACTCCGTCAGAAGATTTTTTAATTAGGTTTTCTCCACCAACTGATAAACCTTCAGATGAAACATCTATATCATTGCTATCAGAACCTAATTGAATTGTTCCATCACTATTATGTTTAATAAGATAATCTCCAGATACAGAAACTCCTGATTGGTTTATTGAAGTAGCGTCAGTCCCTGAACCAATTGTTACTGAAGCATCTGTTGTATTGGGAGCAAGTTTTATTCCACTTGTTCCTGAAGTTTGGATCATCCGATTTATGCATGCTCTGTTGTAGATAGAGTTTTGCAAAGCATTACTATCATAATCAGTGCTAGAACAACTAGCCTCAGTCTCAAATTTCACTCCTGATTTGCCATTGTAAGTACCACCAGTCATGTAAATACTATTATTTTGTTCAAGGTAATGAATAGTTCCAGCGGGGATATTAAGATCTGCTTTAGCAATGCTTGGTGTTAAAAAAGAAAAAACAGCTGGTACAACTAGCAGTTTTTTAAAAGAGGATTTCATGGTAATTTTTTTTTAAGGATTTTACACTAAACAACGATATAAAAGGTATAAATATATGCTTTTCAAATAATTTTTGTAAATGAGGCAGAAAATTCTTGATCCATTTAACTTATTAAGACTAAACTAAAAAATGGTATAGAGGTAATTATTTCTCGATTACGCATAAGATCACTGAAATTTATTTTTATTCCTTCGAGGGTTTTTATTCGAAAATATATAACTGTGATTTTTGTTATAAATTTTGTTTAATTCATATCAGAGGATTACAGAAGGAGATTTAATTCATTGAACCAAAGTTGGTGAAATCATTGCGCATATTTTATTCAAGCTTAAGTAATTCAATTGGGAAATAATCATTTATTGTAAGGAAAAGGATTGTTAAGGTTCCAATTACAGAACCTATAAAACCTCCAAAAAAGTTTATAAGTAAACTAGACTTTTTAATTTTTTGCTCATCGTTTATTTCTTTTTTTAAAGTAGGCGTATCTACTACTTTTAAGCGCTGATTGGTTGTTGGTTTTTTAAGTTGTTGGTGTCGGATGAGGGCTTCGAAATCAGGCATGGAATTTGTGAGGCAATTGAACAATAAGCAGACCAGCCCGTCATTCGACGAGGATCTGATCTACCTAAATCATCTACAGCTTCAAATACGGCATTTCCTGAGGCTTCTGCTTTATCGAACGCTGAAAGTAAGGGAATAAATGTATCAAAAACATATAAACCAAAATTCTCTAAGGCTCCTTTAGCTTGGTGTGCCGCTTTTTGCTGTCTAAAATCAACTTTTACTATCAATACTGCATGGTTGACATTTAGGTTACTTAATAAATTGGCTAGTTCAACAGTTAATTCAACTGATCTTGCTTTTGCAGTGGTAGGCAAGATAACTAAATCTGAACCATATGCTAAGTGTTTAAGTTCTTCTTGATCACTGCTAGCTTGTCCATCAGTTATTACGATTTCTGATGATCTTGATGCTTTAGCCGCTGAATTGACTGGGAAAACTGGAAATGGAAGATTACCTCGAGACGAGTATGCTAATGCAGATCTATTCTTGTCAGCATCGACTATACAAACTTTTTTACCTTCAGCAGACCAAGCACTAGCAAGGTGAATACTTGTGCATGTCTTAGCTACTCCACCTTTTTGTCCGCAAACAGTAATAAACAATTTTTTATTTTATTTCTTTTACTTTGGAGAATAATTTCTTAATGTCAAGAGTGATTGATTTTTAATGCTTCAAAACTTATTTTTTTTTGAAATATTTTAAAGAAGTCAATATCTTAGATAATCTTAATAAAGTGCTCTATTTAAATAGAATAGTGAAGAAAAGAATTGGACTAGGGACTTGGTCCTGGGGGAATAAGCTTTTTTGGAATTACAAATCTGCTGATGACGATGATTTACGTGAGACATATAATGAAGCCTTAAAAAGAGGTTTTGATTTAATTGATACTGCAGATTCTTACGGTACTGGGAATCTCCAGGGCAGAAGTGAATCATTGATAGGAAAATTTTTACTTGATACTCCTTCTTCTAAAAAACAAAGAATTCAAGTAGCTACCAAACTCGCACCTTATCCTTGGAGAATTGGTAAAAGAGGTTTTAATAAACCTTTTTTAAAGAGTTTAGAGAGGCTTAATAATAAATTAGACATAGTTCAATTGCATTGGTCAACTGCGAAATACAATCCTTGGCAGGAATTAGGATTTTTGAATAATCTTTGCGATTTAAAAGATCAAGGGTTTAATTTTCAAATTGGCTTATCAAATATAGGACCTAAAAGGTTGAAGAAACTAATTAATTTCTTGGCAAAAAAAGATCAGAGGATCAAAAGCGTTCAGATACAGTTTTCTTTGCTTGCTCCCGATTTAGGAAAACAATATCAGGTAAAAAAAGTTTGCGAAGAAAATAATATTGATTTCTTTGCTTATAGTCCTTTGTCCTTTGGAATACTTTGTATTGATCCAGATAAAGAAGAAAATAAAGAAAAAAGTTTTATTCGTAATATATTATTTGAAAACTATAAAAAACCAACATATGAATTGCGGAGGTGTTTAAAAAGAATTGCAAACCAAAGATCTGTTTCCCAAGCGCAAGTAGCAATTAATTGGTGTTGTTATCAAGGAGCTATTCCACTCGTTGGAATGCGAGAAAAATCTCAAGTTATAGATGTATCGAATGTATTCAAGTGGAATTTGAATAAAAGTGAGTTTATAGTACTTCAGGAAGTTTCAAAAAAATGTTTAAAAAAAATGCCTAAAAATCCTTTTTCAAGTATTTAATTAAATTTTTAGTTAGATATCTTTTTATTTTTTTTTATTTGAAAACTATTATTCCATAGTTCAGTGGGAAATTTTTCGCCAGTGAATCTAATAACTTTTGGTTTCAGATTTAATATCAAGTCATCTAGGTTTTTATTAGGTTCCATTGTCCAAGATTTGGGTTTCTAATAAGATAAATTAATTTACAATCAATTTTCGCAGTATTTATACTCATAAAATTAAAATTTTTTTTTTAATACATTCAACTGCAGCAATATTTACACATTAATAAATTATCTAATACAACTTTTATTTTTTTAAAAAAGTGGAGTCCTTCCAGACTCCGAGCATCATTTGGTTGATAAGGCTGATATGACCCCATCTCCTTAAGGATCAAGCAGCAACTGGTGCTGATTGACGGGAGAAACTAACGATTTTGTTAGCATTTGTGTTTTTGCTCTAACCGAGCCGGCTTCAGTCACCTTCCTTATGCCCCGTCGAAACCATTACAACCCCAAATAGTGGAGTTGAGCGGAATCGAACCGCTGTCCGAAACATCGGTTGAGATCACCTAGTCCAATTGGACATTTATATTCTGACAGGCAAAATGAGTATTGAATAGTTTTTTTAAGTTTTTATCGTATATGAATGTAGTGGCATCAGCTCCAGAGGGACTAGAGAAATACTTAGCTAAAGAAATTTCAAATTTAGGTGGCTTTAATATTAATACTTATAAAAGATTTATTAATTTTGAATGTGATTTTGAAACTTTTTATAGAGTTCATTTTTATTCCAGGCTAGCTTTTCGTTTTTATAGAGAAATTACTAGTTTTAATTGCTATGATAAGCAATCTTTGTATCAAGGGGTTAGAGATTCATTTGATTGGTTAAATTGGTTGCACTATGAAAAAACGTTTAATGTTCAAGTAACTGGGAGAACATCTTCCTTAAGTCATACACATTTTACTGCTCTAGAAGTGAAAAATTCTATAACTGATTTGCAAAAGGCAGTTTGGAATAAAAGATCAAATATTTCTTTAGAAAACCCTGATTTTATTATTCATCTTCATTTAAATAATAATAAAGCAACTATAAGTCTTCAAAGCAGTTTGGAAAGCTTACACAAAAGAGGCTATAGACCAGCAGTTGGAAATGCTCCATTAAAAGAAAATTTAGCTTCTGGATTGATAAATATGACTCAATGGAATGGCAAAGTTCCTTTAATTGATTTTATGTGTGGCTCAGGAACTTTTTTAATTGAGGCAGTAAACCAATTCCTTAAAGTCCCCATAAATATTGATCAAGTATATCTTTTTGAGAATTGGTTGGATTTTAGGAAAGATATTTATCTTAATGAAAAAAATAAGGCAAAAAATAAAATTATAAATTATGAAAAATTACCAAAAATAATAGGCTGCGAAATTAATAAAAAGGTTTTTGAGCATGCGAATGTAAACATATCATTGGCTGGACTTGAAAATTATATTCAACTTATTAATAATGATTTTTTAGCACTCCAATTAAGTTGTAAACCTGGGATCGTAATATGTAATCCTCCATACGGCAAAAAATTGGGTAATGAAAATGAATTGATTTGTTTATATGAACAAATGGGAATCTTCCTAAAGAGTAATTTTTCAGGTTGGGAATTTTGGCTGCTAAGTGGAAATCCAAAACTAACAAAATATTTGAAAATGAAATCTTCATTGAAAATTCCTGTTAGTAACGGGGGAATAGATTGTAGATGGATAAAATATTTAATTAAATAATTTATTTTTTGCCTAAAACGGCCTTTGTTGTCTTGCCTAAACCCTCTAATGTTTGGGGAAGATATGGTCCTTTGGCTAATTTTCCTCCAAGCTTCAAACTCAATCCTGCAAGAAATAAATCGACAAATATTATTAGCAATAAATTATATTCAATATTCCAGTTATTGTAATTTTTTAGAAAAAGATAAAAGATAATATGAATGCAAATTAGAACTAATAATAGTAATGTGCTCCCAATTGCCAGAAATATTCCACCACTAATTAATCTTCTTTTTTCTCTATCCACTTCTTGAAGAGCTATTCTGACGTGTAAATCCATCACTGAACTTGCGATAGCCGAAATTCTTGAAGCTGTATTTGCAAAGTTTTTATTTTTAGGTTTTTCCATATTATTTTCTTCCACTATTTAGGAGAGTTCCTATTAATAAACCAATGCCAGCTGCAATAGCGATAGATAATAATGGTTTTTTTCTTATTGGAATTTCTATTTTTGGTCTCAGAGTATTGTTAAGTTCTTCTAATAACTCTTCTAATTGAGTTTCGATAGGTTCAATTTTTTCTGATATTTCCCAATTGTTTTCTTTTATTGAATCAATAATTTCAAAAAGTTGGCGTTTTATTCCTATTGCTGAGGTTCCACTATGGCTAGCTATTACTTCAACCAAATCATCAATACTCCCTTTTGTGGCTTCAAGGGTTTGTTGTGCAATGTTAGGCCATTTTTCTTTTATTAAAGGTATTAAACTGTCAATTTTTTCAAGTAACCATTTTTCCGAGATAACTTCTTTTTCAGGAAGTTCAGAGTTATCTTTTTTTTCTTCTACTTCTTTGGGAGGTTGGTAAGTCTCCATTATTTTATCTTAATTATTTTAAGATTAGACCTTATTTTCTTAATTTGGAACCCTTATCTAAAGATTTGTGCGATTTATATAAAATAAAAACATATAAAAGTTTATTTACAATTTATTTATCTACTCTGTTCTGCAAGAAGGTTTTGTTAAACTATTACTTAATTTATTAAATAAGTTTAAATTTCATTATGGATATTACATCTGCATCATTAATTTTTGCATCTCGCACAATCCCTACAGATTTTGGATTAGTAGCTGCAGCTATCGCTGGAGCTGGAAGTTTATTATTTATTGCTCTAAGATTTGTTCCTGATGCAGGTAATTAAATAATAGGAACCATCTTTAAGAAAATATATCTTTATCTAAACTTAGTTTTGACAATAGATTCGATTTATTTATCAACCAGATAATGAATAAATGGGTTTTGCTTGAACATAAAGTTTATTCTGCTAACTCTTTTGATATTCATTATGATTTTTTAGTTGAAAATGGCATAGATTGTTTAACTTGGAAATTTTTAAAACTACCTTTATTAAATAAAGCTCCTATAGAAATTTGTAAGCAGCCAAATCATAGACTTGTATGGCTTTCCAGGATAGAACATGAACTTTCTGATAATAGAGGGTTTGTAAAAAGAATTGATCATGGAATATTTAAAAGCGTTTCTGATAAATTAGACTCTGAATATTATCGATTCATTTTGGATGGCGAACTTCTTTATGGTTTGTTTGAAATTTCGGGTAATTCTTGTAGATTGAGTAAAAATTATTAATATTCATTTATAAATAAACGTAATATTTCTATTGAGAATTTTTGCAAATTAGTTATTCTTATTTAGCTATTGAGACTTGAGATTGGTACATATCAATCAGGTCGAGTTTGAAAATTTTAAATCTTTTGGGGGAAATGTAAAAATTCCTCTAGAAGAAGGTTTTACAGTGGTTACGGGTCCTAACGGTTCTGGGAAAAGTAATATTTTAGATGGAATTTTATTTTGTTTAGGTCTAGCTAATAGTAGAGGGATGAGGGCGGAAAGATTACCAGATCTAATAAATAACTCTAAAGTTAAAGAGGGTAAGTCATCAGAAACATCTGTATCGGTAAAATTTAATATTCAAGATTGGTCTCCCAGAGAGGACCTTCCGCCTTTGGAACTAGAAGAAGAAATTACCCTTAATAAGGGTCAAAAAGAATGGGTAGTTTCTAGAAAATTAAGGCTCATGCCAGGTGGTTCTTATGCTTCTACTTATACTTCTGATGGAAAACAATGTACCTTGCAACAAATACAGAGAATATTAAGAGATATTAGTGTTGATCCTGAGGGCAGCAATGTTGTTATGCAGGGTGATGTAACAAGAATAGTATCAATGAATAATAAGGAGAGAAGAAATCTTATTGATGAATTAGCAGGAGTCGCACTTTTTGATACAAGAATAGAACAAACTAATGCAAAATTAAATGACGTTTTTGAAAGACAAGAAAGATGTGAAATTTTAGAAAATGAATTGCAATCTAGTAAGAATAAGCTTGAAAAAGAATGTGAAAAAGCAAAGCGATATAAAGAGTTAAAGGCAAAACTACTACAAATAATGGAATTAGAGAAAGTTCTTATTTTTGATAAACAAGTTAAGCATGTTGAATCTATAGAAAAAAAAGAAAGTGAAATTGAAAAAAATAAAATATTATTCAATAAGCAAAAAGAATCTATTAGTCAAGAAATACCAGTATTAGAAGATGCTTTGAAAATATTGGTTGATGAGCTTAAGGAGAAAGGAGAGGATACTTTGATAAAAGTGAATTCTGATATTGGAACTATTAATTCTAGTTTGAGAGAACTTGATAGAATATCAAATCTGAACAAAGAAGAAGGTATTAAATTGCAAAAGCAGAGAGATGAAATTGCAATTTCTAAGAGGAATATCAAATCAGAAAAGATGAGACATGAAAATTTCGATGATAATTTTTTAAATCAATTAAACTTGCAAATTAATGATCTCACTTTAAAACACAAATTATCTAGAAAAAAACTTTCTGATGCGGCTGGAGAATCTGGAGAATTCTCAAAACAAAGCATAAAATTAAATACTGAGCTTGAAAATATAAAAAATCAAATTAATCCTTTGGAAATAAAAAAAAGGAAAATTGAAGAAGAAACTATTCAAAATAATATTCAAAAAGATGAGATATTGTCTCAGATTGACTCCTTAGACCTAGAAAAGCAGAAACTTTTTGAGGGAAATCGAAGAAAAAAAGAGACATCCGATACAAAGCATAAAAACTTGGCAAGTAATAGCTCAGAAATTAATTCTTTAAAAAACGAAATTGATTTATTAATTAAAACTAAATCAAGGCTAAACAATGAGCAATTAAGGCTTGAAAAGGATTTATCTAGATTCGAAAGCAGGAAGGAAGCTTTAAACGAATCTAGAGGCTCATATGCTCTTAGAATTCTCTTAGAAGCAGGGTTAGAGGGTATACATGGTTATGTAGCGCAACTTGGAGAGGTCAGCGAGAAAAATAGATATGCTTTAGAAATTGCTGCTGGAAATAGATTAGGACAAATTGTTGTTGATAATGATCATATTGCTGCTAAAGCAATTGAAATCCTTAAAAAGAAAAAAGCGGGAAGATTAACTTTCTTACCTTTAAATAGAATTAAACGTAAAATAAAGGATTATGCAATTTCAAGATTTGAAAAGAACAGGGAGAATGGATTTATTGATAAAGCTATTAATCTAATTACTTTTGATGAAGTCTATTCAGATGTTTTTAGATATGTTTTTGGAGATACTTTGGTTTTTTCAGATTTATCCTCAGCTAGGTTATCTTCACAAAAAAATAGGTTAGTTACCTTAAGTGGTGAATTATTAGAAGCAAGTGGTGCTATTACTGGAGGCAGTAAGTTAAATAAAGATTTGGCTTATAGATTTGGAATTAACAATGATATTGAGGATTCCAGTCCTATAAAAGAAAGATTATTAGTTATCGAAGAAGCTTTAAAAAAGTCAAATAATGATTTGATAATAAAAAATGATAGACTTAGTAAATTACATTCTAACCGTAGTCAAATAATTGAGGATTGTGCATCATTTAATAAAGAAATTGAAGTAAATCAAGATTCTCTTGTGGCTGTCTCGCAAAGAATTGAGGAATTTAAATCGAGATTAAATAAACTTGATACCGCTAATAATTTATTAGTTAACAAGTTAGATCATGTAAAAAATGAATTGAAGCCTTATCATGATAAGTTTGATCAATTACAAACCATACAAAAGGCAAATTATGAAAAAAATCAAAAATCATCATTAATAGCCTTTAATAATGATTTTAATAATCTAGATAAAAAACTTGAATTACTTATTAAAGAGAGAAATGCATTATTAGATAAAAAGAATCAATTTGCTTTAAATAAAGAGCGTATCAATAATTCATTAAAAATTACTTCAATACAAGAAAAAAACTTGCAAGACTCTATTAAGCAACTCGCAATTGCTCATAGTGAATGGATACAAAAAAGAGATGAATTTAAAAAAAAGCTTTTAGATCTCGATAATCAAAAAAATTCTCTAGAGAAGGATTTAGGTATATTGAGAAGGAAAAGAGATGAATTAAACTCTTCAATTTCAAATAAAAGGCAAGAATATAATAATTATCTGATGAAGCTTGAATATCTTGAGAGAGATATGCATTCTCTTAAAGAAGAGTTAAGGAGCGAGAAAATAAAATTAGAAAATTATAAAAAAGATCTACCTAATCCTTCCCCAGGTTTTGGAGAATATGAAGGGAAGAGTCTTGAATCTTTGCAATCAGAAATTTCGATCATAAATGCAAAACTACAAAGCTTAGAACCTGTTAATATGTTGGCTCTTGATGAACTTGAAGAATTAATTGAGAGATTAAATAGTTTGCGAGAAAAATTAGAAATCCTATCTAATGAAAGATCTGAATTATTGCTGAGAATAGAAACTGTATCTACGATGCGTCAGGAGGCTTTTATGCAAGCATTTAAAGAAGTTGATAGACATTTTAGAGAAATTTTTGCAAATTTATCTGACGGAGATGGATTTCTTCAACTTGAAAATCCTAATTCTCCCTTAGAAGGAGGATTAACTTTAGTGGCACATCCTAAGGGAAAAAATGTCAGAAGGTTAGCCTCTATGTCAGGTGGCGAAAAATCGTTAACTGCTTTAAGTTTTTTATTTGCGTTGCAAAAGTATAAACCTTCACCTTTTTATGCATTAGATGAGGTTGATAGTTTTTTAGATGGTATTAATGTTGAAAGATTGTCAAAACTAATATCAAATCAGTCATCAAATGCTCAATTTATAGTCGTAAGTCATAGAAGGCCTATGATTAGTGCGTCTGAACGAACAATTGGGGTTGCGCAAGCAAGAGGTGCTAATACTCAAGTTCTTGGGTTACCAAATGCTGCATAAACACACTTTTTTAAATTTATACGTCAGAATGATAAAAAGAAATTTATGAGCTTGTCTAACACATCTGCTAATAAGAATCTCCCTAACTCCGTTCCTAGCGAACGTTTATGGTTAAGGTCAGAACTAATGGGAACACAAGTGATAACTACTGATACTGGAAGGCGGCTAGGGGTAGTTGGCGAAGTTGTTGTGGATATCGATAGAAGAGAGGTGGTCGCTTTGGGACTAAGAGATAATCCACTAACAAGATTTTTACCAGGTTTACCAAAATGGATGCCTTTAGAAAGTATAAAGCAAGTTGGAGATGTCATATTAGTTGACTCTCTAGATTCTTTGAGTGAGAGTTTTTCTCCAGAAAGATATGGGAAGGTAATTAATTGTCAAGTGATTACAGAATCTGGACAACTTTTAGGAAGAGTTCTTGGCTTTTCTTTTGATATTGAGACTGGGGATTTGATTTCTCTTGTTATGGGTGCTGTTGGTGTTCCTCTTTTGGGTGAGGGAGTTTTAAGTACTTGGGAAATACCTGTTGAGGAAATCGTAAGCAGTGGTACCGATAGGATTATTGTTTATGAAGGAGCTGAAGAGAAATTAAAGCAAATAAGTAGTGGACTACTTGAGAAACTTGGAGTCGGGGGTTCTTCATGGGATGAAAGGGAAGCAAATGGATACTCAGCAAATCTTGTACCTGTTGAGAATCAGTTACTTTCAGGTTCTGAATCAGAACTGCAAAACGATTTGGTCGAGGATTATGAAGAGATTGTTGAACAAGATGAATATGAAGATGAATATGAAGATGAACTTGAATATGTTGAAATAAAGGGTTCTGCTCAGGAAGTCAATAACAGAAAAAAGCTATACATGGATAATGATGATTTTGAACAGATCGAGAATCAAAATAGTGTTGATCAAATAGATGAAAAAAACAATATTGATTTTAAGCTAAAGAAACAATCAACTACTAATTTAGCTTCGAAAAGACCAATTCAAAATGCAACTGAAATGTTAGATATTGAACCTCTAGATGAACAAAATTTAGTTCAAGATAATAAAAATCTAGAAGAGTTTGAAATTGATGATCCCTGGTAATTGTTAAAGTTTTTTTATTGAATTAATAATTATAGAAGCAAGCTTTTTTGCAGCACCTTTATCACCCCTTTCTTTGTGCAGATTATCCCTGATACTTTTTAATTGATCTCTATTTTTTATAAGAAATAATACTTCTCTTGCAATTTTTATCGGTGAAATAATACCTATTCTTTCAGGGACTATTATTCTTTTAGCTTTAATATTTGGCCAAGCAAAAAACTTCTTTTTTTTAAAATAGAAATTTTTAATTATAAAAGTTAGGAATCTATTTATGAATGAAATTTTTCCAATTATTCCAAAAATACCATCCCAAGCATTCATCATATTTAAATGTTGAGTTGGCAGAACAACTAACATTGGAAGACTAATTGCTGCTAATTCTGCAGTATTTGCTCCTACAGTTGTAATTGCAAGATCACATTCTTTTAATATTTCATAGCAAGGATGTTTCTTGATTAGATAAATCTTTGTATTTTTTGATGTTTCAATTACATAATCAAAATGAGAATCTTTGCAGTTTTTAATTGTTTTGATTTTTGATGAGTAATATTTGGCAATTGGATTTTTGTCGCTTTGAAAAAATAAATATTCATTTTTATCAGTAGTTGGGGCAATGGGAATTATAAAATTTATTTTTTGATTTTCTTCAGCGATATGATCTGCAACTTCTAAGAAGAATGGAATTCCAACAGAAAGCTTTGCTCTCTTAGAACCAGGCAACAATGCAATGTAGTGTTTTTGCTTATTTATTAATGATATTTTGTTATTAAGTTTTATGTCCGCCATCAAATCGCCAATGACTTTACATTTATATTTATACCTTTTAGGTATTAACTCTTTTACTTTTACATTCATAGCCGCAATTTCATTTGTCCATTTAGGCCATCGCGAAACCCATTCAGCATATGTGATATTTAAATAACCTAATCTTTTAGCTAATAAAATGCTCCAAAATTGATCCCCACCAAGGAAAATCACTACACCTTTTTTTGGCCAATTAGCAAAAGAATGTGGCTTTATTAATAATTGCCAAAAACTTTTGGATTTTGTAATTAATTCGAATTTATTCCATGAATTTGCAACTAAAAACTCTTTACCAGTGGCATTTGGGCAAGGAACAAGGACTAACCTAAGGGTGAGATCAGGTTTATCGTCATCACATAGTGATTTATTCATTTTGTTAAGCTCATCCACTACAGGATTTACCCATGTAGTCAATTCACCAGGACCATTGGAAATTATAACTACTGCAACTGATTTCTTTTTCATTGCAGTTAAACCAGAATACGTTAAATGCGGACGGCGAGACTTGAACTCGCAAGGCCGAAGCCACACGCTCCTTAGACGTGCGCGTCTACCAATTCCGCCACGTCCGCAAAGGGTTTTCAGCAACCCGGTGATGCCTAAACCTTAAAAATATCATACATTATTGGCTGAAATAAGCATTGAGTTCGAAAAGAGTTTTTTTGAATATGATGAACAATTTTTCTATTGCATAAAACAAATATTTATACATATATAACGTTTTAGGTTGTATTGTAAAAAATGTCCTCTGATCACTAAAAAATTTTGTTTAATATTTTGGCAAATAATTTTTTATTTTAAGTCATTTCATTTCTTCAATTTTATTTTCATAATGGTTGAAAAAGTTTTAATTGCTAATCGTGGAGAAATAGCTTTACGAATTGTCAGAAGTTGTAGAGAACTAGGTATTGCAACCGTTGCAGTTTTTAGCACTGTAGATAAAAAAGCATTGCATGTTCAGCTTGCTGATGAGGCGGTTTGCGTCGGAGATTCATTAAGTAATAAGAGTTATTTAAATATTCCAAATATACTTGCTGCTGCTACATCGAGAGGAGTTGATGCTATTCATCCTGGTTATGGATTTCTTGCGGAAAATGATAAATTTGCTGAGATGTGTAACGATCACGGCATAGTTTTTATTGGCCCATCTCCTAAAGCTATTAGATCTATGGGAGATAAATCTACAGCTAAAGAAACAATGGAAGCAGTTGGAGTGCCAACAGTGCCTGGTAGTAAAGGCTTGTTATCAAATGTTGATGAGGCTTATAAATTGGCAGATGATATTGGCTATCCAGTAATTATTAAAGCGACTGCTGGAGGAGGTGGAAGAGGTATGAGGTTGGTTGAAAACTCTGATAATCTAGAAAAAATGTTTAAAGCAGCTCAAGGCGAAGCAGAAGCAGCTTTTGGTAACGATGGTTTATATATGGAGAAATTTATAAAGAAGCCAAGACATGTAGAAATTCAAATTTTGGCCGACAGGTCGGGTAATGTTGTTCATTTAGGAGAGCGAGATTGTTCAGTTCAAAGAAGACATCAGAAGTTACTAGAAGAGTCTCCCAGTCCTGCAATTAACACTGAGCTAAGAAAAAAAATGGGGAACGCAGCTATTGCTGCTGCAAAAAGTATCGGCTACGAAGGAGCGGGGACAGTTGAATTTTTAGTTGATGATGATAATAATTTTTATTTTATGGAGATGAATACTAGGATTCAAGTTGAACATCCAGTTACTGAAATGGTTACAGGAGTTGATTTAATAGCAGAGCAAATTAAAATTGCAAGCGGAGCAAATTTGGAATTTAATCAGGATGATATCCATTTAAATGGTCATGCCATTGAATGTAGAATCAATGCTGAAGATCCTTCTCACAATTTCCGACCATCACCTGGAAAAATAACTGGGTGGCTTCCTCCCGGCGGCCCTGGTGTAAGGGTGGATAGTCATGTTTATACAGGCTATGAAATACCTCCTTTCTATGACTCATTAATTGGTAAATTAATAGTCTGGGGAAAAGATCGTAATACAGCAATTAAACGCATGAATAGGGCTTTAAATGAGTGTGCGGTCACTGGTATTCCTACAACAATCAACTTTCATTTAACTTTACTAAATAAATCTAAATTTAAGCAGGGTAAGATACATACTAAATATGTAGAAGAAGAATTATTGCCAAATTACTGAGAAATAATTAACTATTTCTATGAAATATGAGAATGTAATGCAAGTTTTATAAGCCCTTGCTGACCGACTAAAATTTCTCTTAAAAAGCTTAGAACTCCGATCCAAATTACGGGTCCAACATCAACACCTCCAATAGGAGGAATTAGTTTTCTTGTTAAATTAAGAATAGAGCTTGATGGTATTGAAATTAATAACCATAAACCTTTACTTAAATCAATTTTTGGGTACCAAGTAAGTATTAATCTTATTAGAAAAACTATAGTTAGATATGAGAGAGATATTCCTAAACTAATATCTAAAATTTGAAGAGAGTTTACAAGCAAGAAATCACAATTATTTAACTCATCTTAATAAATAACCCATTGAAACGTATTTAATTCGTATTATAAATTGAGAATTTAATATTTAAAAAGTGTTTCAAATCTCAAATTTATTACTAGCCGCAGATTTTTCTGCGGAAGTTGCAAATAATTCAGCAGTTGGAATGATAGGTAGTTTTATTGCGGCTGCCTTACTTATCGTTATTCCAGCCACTGCATTTTTGATTTTTGTCAGCCAGAAAGATTCCCTCGATCGTACTTCTACTGGAAGACGCTAGTTTTTATCTAAGTTTTAAGTACACTATATATATAAGGGGATATAATTAACCCTTTAAAAAGTAAATTTTTGGAGAAAGAATGTGGTCAATGCTAGTCTCAATTGGGCCAGTATTGTTGGTATAGTTCTCGCGGTATGTGGAGGAGGCCTTTATTTTTTGAGGTCTTTTAAGCCTGCCTTGGCGAGGGATTACGATGTTTTCTTCGCAGCAATTGGACTTTTGTGCGGAGGAATATTATTTTTTCAAGGCTGGAGGTTAGATCCTATCCTTCAGTTTGGTCAGTTTTTATTAGCAGGAACTACAGTTTTTTTCGCATATGAAAGTGTGCGATTGAGGGGCGTTGCTACTGATCAGGCTAGAAGGTCTTCTTATTTTGATGATGATCCTATTTCTGATGTTCCCAGAAATTCTAGAGGCCGATTTAATGACGATTATGATAGGTTTGAAGAGTCTGAAAGACCATCCAGAAGATTTAAACCTCAAGAAGATGAATTTGAAGAAGACTATATGGAGGGTAGATCCCGTAGGAGGAATGCTTCAAGAGCGATACCTTCTGCTGCAGCAAGTAGAAGTAGGCCATCTACAAGGGAAATAAGTCAGTTTGAAGATGACGAACCCATAAGAAGGAGAAGACAGACTTCTGAAGATAGAAATAGTAAACAACCCGAAACAAATAACTTTGGTGAAAGAAGAAATTTATCTCGCGATGAAGTTAAAACAGGGTCTAGACCCAGAATGAACCGTACAGTTTCTAGACAAGATAATATCTCTGCTCCTAGTGATTCTTCTCCATTAAGAAAGAAACCTACTCGATCCTCTATTAGGCAGCAAACTTCAACAACTCAAGTAGAAGATGCTTCTTTTAAAGATGCTAATCAAGCCAAAAAAACACGTGAGACTCGTAGAGTTAGCTCTTCAGCTAGATCAAGTTCAAAAAATCAAAATAGTAGATATAGCGTTGGAACAAACAAGAAGAAACCTAGAGATAATAGTTCTAGATTTGATGATTAATTATAAGATTCCTGCCCATTTTAAAAACGATTGTTTACTAAATAATTCAATCAACACTATTGCAAGGAAGCCAATCATTGCAAATCTTCCATTAGTTATTTCAGAATAACTACTCCATCCAAATTTATATTCATCTTTAATTTCTATAGATTTTTCATCTAATTTATTTTCCTCAATTTGTTCATTGATCTGATTCGGATCTTTTTGCTCTTCTATAAAACTCTCATTCTCTAAATTAGTGACTTCTGAGTTAGTTTGTTCTTCTTTAGAATTCATTTTTTTTGTTAATCCTTAAAATTATACTTATCAGAAGTCAATAATTTCCAGTCTCCCTGTCCATTTAATTCTAAAATATTTTCGTGAAAATCTTTTAAGCTAGGTCTATGTCCAACACTAATAAGAGAAAGTTCTCGTTCCTTTAGTAAACTATATAGTTTTTTTTCAGTGTTAATATCTAAAGCACTAGTTGCTTCATCAAGTACTGCAAATCTTGGAGAATTTAGTAAGAGTCTTGCAAAAGCCAATCTTTGTTGCTCGCCTAGGGAAAGAATTCGTGGCCAATCTTGTTTGATATCAAGATTAGGATACCGATCCACTAAAGTTTTTAAATTTACTTCATGTAGTACAGAAGTAAGATGTTCATCACTAAATTTCTTAACTTCTGTGGGATAACATAATTGTTCCCTTAAAGAGCCTAGTAACATATATGGTTTTTGAGGTATGAATAATAATTCCCCAATTTTTGGTTTTTTAATTACTCCCTGATCGGGTTCCCATAAACCGCTAATCATTCTTAATAAAGATGTTTTTCCGCACCCAGATGGTCCTACAACCAAAAGTGATTGATTATTATCGATGCTTAAATTTAAATTTTTAATGATTGTTTTTTTTGATCCTGGTGGGCAAAGGTCAGCATTATTAATAAGAATTGAGGGGTAATCTGAAATAACGTTTGGATTGCTCGTTGGGTTGGTTTGACTAATGGATTCAACTTTTGATTGGAATCCTTCTAATCTGCCAATACCAGCAGTAAATTTTGCAAGTTCTTCGATTTGATTAACAATGAAAAATAACGAACCTTCGACCATTCCAAATGCAAAGCTTGCCTGAATAAAGCGTCCATAATCAATATCACCTTTAAAGTAAGGGATTGCCATTATTAAATATGGAAAGAAATTTCCAGCATAATTAATGGATCTCCTCATGACGTCTATTATCACTCTCCATATAATCAGTAAATTAAAGTTTCTCACCACTTCTCCTAATCGTCTTTCAGTTTCACTTCGCTCAGGATTCTCCCCAGAGTAAAAGGCTATTGATTCAGCATTATCTCTAATATGCACTAAGCCGTATCGAAAATCTGCTTCATATCTGAGTTGATCAAAGTCAATCTTTACAAGATTTTTTCCAGCAATTAAAAGGATAGAAGTTGCAAATGCAGCGTAACCAAATAAAGAAAAAGTAAGTGTTGTACTTATACTCCATAAAATAAGAATATTAAGTGAAAATGTTAGTAATGCATCAAAAATACCTAATGTAAAAGAGAGACTTTGCCCGGTAAAAGCTCTGGTATCATCTGTGATTCTTTGATCAGGATTATCCACATCTGTTTGTTCCTCATCATTGGGATTCAATTGGTAATAAGCTTTATTAGTCATATAATCTTTGACTAAACTTTTTGAAAGCCATTCTCTCCAAATTATTCCTAACTTATATGTAAAAAATATTTGAGAAACACGTATTGGTAGAGCCACAGCGAAACAACAAGCGTAAATCCCCAATATCCTATAAAAACCATCTTCTTGTTTTTCTACCAAGGCATTTGTTAAATCTCTCGCAATGAATCCAATACCTGCGTTTATTCCGTTTACAGCTAAAAGCATTAATACAATTATCGCAAGGAACAACCAATGTAACCATCTACGGTTTTTTAATTGACGTCTTAAGCTAAAAAAGCTCCCTGATCCAATTAAAAATAAGGCAGAGAAAAGCAATCCCCAGCTACCAGCCCATATTGAATTTACGGTACTTACTACACCTCCGAAATACTTTTCAAGGAAAATTGGTTGAAAGCTCTCAAAAAAACTGATTATTCCTGTAAGACCGACAAGTACTACCCCACCAACGCAAAACAAAAGAGAAATCAAAAGCCATATGAATTGAAATCCAGTACATTGATCTATAGGAAGAAAAAATGGCTGGGATAGCTTCCTTAATTTTTGTAATTGGTAAAGTATTTTGGATTTATTATTAACTGTTTTATTCATTACTCGACAAGTTTTATAAGGAAAATTATAACTTTTAGCAGTCTATTGACTAAAGCCAATAAATGAAAGTGCCCAGTCAGGTAAATTTAAGTAATTCAAGATTGTTGTATCAAATTTATGAACTATTGGAAAAGATTTATCTAATACCCACCATAAAAGAAAAGGGAGATTAAATAAAATTTGTAATTGCCATTTATAAGTTAAAACTTTCCAAATTTTTATTAATTTAGTTTTGAGTGAGTCGTCTAGCTCTTCCCAATTTTTTGATATTAAATTGAATAAATTTTTGGATTCTGTATTTAAGGAATCTGGGGTATTCATTGTGTTTTTTCTTTATTTATAACCCATAATCATTTCTTTCGAGAGTTTTAACCTGGGGGCCACTTCATTTTTCTGCCAGATAAAAAATGAATATGTAAATGAAAAACTGTTTGTCCCGATTCTGCTCCAGTATTAATTACTGTTCTCCAATTAGTTAAATTTTTTGATTTAGCTATTTTGCTACCAATAAAAAGTAAATGCCCTAATAAATTTGCATCTTCTTCAATACAATCTAATAAGCTAATAATTGGCTTTTTTGGAATCACTAAAAAATGTACTGGTGCTTGTGCCTGGATATCATTAAACGCAATACACAAATCATCTTCATAAAGCTTATCGCAGTCTATTTCTTCATTAATTATTTTTTGAAATATTGTAGTTTCAGTCATTAGATTAATTAATAGAAATTACATCTTTTTCTTTGAACCCTTCCTTTATAAGTTCTTTGTTCAAATCATCTTTTGATGTAACTCTATCAACAAATAATATTCCGTTTAAGTGATCCATTTCGTGTTGAATACACCTCGCCAGAAGTCCATCAGCTTTCATTTTACGTGGTCTACCCATTTCATCTCTAAATTTTAATTTTATAGTTGATGGTCTTACTACATTTAAATATACGCCAGGTATACTTAAGCAGCCTTCTTCGTATGAATTAAGGGTTGTTCCAAAGTCTGTAATTTCTGGATTTATTAATATAAGAGGTTCTGCTGCTGAATCTTCAAAATTTACATCTATGACAAGAAGTTCTTTGTTGATACCAATTTGAGGTGCTGCAAGTCCGATTCCTTTAGCTGCGTACATGCTTTGAAGCATTTCTCTCGCAAGTTTTCTAATCGATTCGTCAACCTTAGTTATTCTTTTAGAATTTTGTCTTAATACATCATCACCAAGTTTATAAATATCTAGAGATGGCTTACCTTTTTGTTCTTTTGCAATTTTTTCTGAGCTTCCATTTGTGCTTGACTTTTTTGCAAGTTGTGAAAAATGGTTTGCCACGTTAAAAAAGTTTTTAATTAAGAGTTTAGCTATAAAAATATTAGCACTTTTATTTGCTTTCTTTATATTTTTTTTAAATGAGTAATGATGATAAGTTAAAAGTTAGGCAAACTGAATCTAAAAAAATTTCTTTCAAGGAATTAACTATTATTAGGGATACCATTTTTTGGATTGATGTTGTTGGTGAAGGTCAAAATGAGAATGCTATTTTTGCAAGACCATTTAATAATAAAGAGGCTTTTCCTCAGAAATTAACAAGCAAAAAATATAATATTAAAAATAATTTTCATGGATATGGTGGTAAATCTTATAAATGTATAAATTTTAAAAATAATTTTTATTTGATATGGATAGATCAGATTACTAAGGCAGTATGGTTTCAAATTTTTAAAGAGGCAGCGACAACTTATAGAAGTCAAAATAAATATCTCGTTTCAGTTCAAGGACCTAATCAACTATCTAAATCAATTGATGGAAATTTTGATTCTTCATTTGTGATTTCTGAAAAAAATTTATTGTATGGAATTTGCGAAATAAATAATAGAGATTATTTATTTTCATTAAATTTAAAAAAAACTAAACAAGATATTTATCGAATAAAAAAATTTAAAAATTTTGCTGGAGAATTATCTTCTAATAGATCTGCTAACTTACTTTCCTGGATAGAGTGGGATTATCCATATATGCCCTGGGAGAAAAATGAGCTGTTCTTTGCTCAAATAGATCAAGATGGTGAGATACAAAAAATAAAAGAATTCTCAAATAAGCTGATAAATTCCAAAAAAAACGTTTCTTTTTTTCAACCATATTGGATAAGTGAAACACATTTGGTATGTTCTGAAGATAGTTCTGGATGGTGGAACTTATTGTTTTTAGATGTTAGTGAAATTGAGAATATTTTTATTAAGAAAAGAGTAAAGAGAAATTTGATTGAATATGGAGCACCACAATGGGTTACTGGAATAAAATTTTTTTCAGGGAATAAAAAAAATTTATTTTGTGTAGCAAAAAAAGAAAATAGTTTAATATTGGAACAATATATAGATCTTGAATTTGTTAAAGAATTTTCTACTCCTTTTACCTCAATTAGTGATTTCAGTGTTTTTCGGAAAAAAGTCCTTTTAAAGGGTTATGGATCTGATTTTTTGGGAATTGTATTTGAAATTGATTTTGCAAAAAAAGTTTTATCAAATATTTCTGAGCAGATATTTTTTGATCATATAAAAGATTGTTCAAAACCTGAAACATTTTGGTTTAAAGGTTTTGAAGATAAATCAACTCATTGTTTTCTTTATAGACCGCTTGTTGAAAATTTTAAAAAGCCACCGCTCCTTGTTAGAGCACATAGCGGACCAACTGCATGTTTTGATGGATCATATAATTCTGAAGTTCAATATTGGACGTCGAAGGGATTTTTTGTCGCTGAAGTCAATTATGGAGGATCATCAGGATTTGGCAAAGCATATAGAGAGAGGTTGAATCATAAATGGGGTATTGTTGATTCTTATGATTGCAAAGAACTAGCTCTTGAATTGATTAAATCAAATCAAGTTGATAGTGAAAAAGTAGTAATTTTTGGGAATAGTGCTGGTGGGTTAACTGCCCTGAATTGTTTATTTTATGGTTCTATTTTTAAAGCAGCAATTTGTAAATATCCTGTTATTGATTTGAAGGATATGCATTACAACACTCATAGGTTTGAAAAAGATTATTTAAATTCTTTGGTAGGAAATTATGCAAAAGACCATGATGATTATATAAATAGATCACCGATAAATCATATTAACAATATAAGAAAACCTATCTTATTGTTTCATGGGAAAAAAGATACAGTTATTTCTTATAAACAAACTTTAAAAATAAAAAAAATTTTGATTCAGAATAATAAATATTCAGAAGTTATTTTTTTTGATAATGAAGGGCATGGTTTTAGAAATATTGAAAATAAAGAAGTAGTAATGCAAAAATCTCAGGAATTTTTAAAAAATGCTTTGAATATTTAAGAATTGATTTTTAGAAAATCAATAGTATCTTTTAATTTTTCTATAAACATATCAATTTCTTCCTTATTGGTTGTGAAATTCATACTGATTCTAGCTGTTGATTTAATTCCAATGTATCTGTGCAGAGGTTGGCAGCAATGGTGTCCACTTCTGATGCAAATCCCTTTTGAATCAAGAATTTCAGCAATATCATTTGAATGTATATTTTTTATATAAAAGGTGGCAAGTGAGGCTCTGTCTGGATCTATCTCTGGTGATGGACCTATGATTTCAATATTTTCTATTTGTTTTAATTTTTCAAATAAATATTTAGTAATAGTCTTTTCATATTTATGAATTTCATTCAATCCAATATTGTTAATATAATTAATTGCTTCTGCAAGACCTATTGCTTCTGCAATGGCTGGAGTTCCAGCTTCAAATTTGTGTGGTAGCTCTGCCCAAGTACTTGTCTCTTCAAAAACATCTTGAATCATTTCGCCACCTCCAAAGAGAGGAGGAATTTTTTCTAGGATTTCTTTTCTTGACCAGAGGAAACCAATACCTGTAGGACCGCATAATTTATGTCCTGATCCAGCTAAAAAATCTATATTAAGATCAATCACATCCAGTTTTTGATGAGCCAAACTTTGGCATGCATCTATTAACACTAAAGAGCCTTTTTGTTTAGCTAATTTAGTTATTTCTTTGATAGGATTACAGCAACCTAGAGTATTACTAACATGAACTAGGCTAACAAGTTTAGTTCTAGATGTTAGTTTTGATTTAAAGTCGTCTAAATCTAATTTCCCATTTTTATCTATACCTATAAATTTTAATTTGCATTTATTTTTTGCTGCAACCATTTGCCATGGAACAATATTGCTATGATGCTCCATTATTGATAAGAGAATTTCATCGTTTTCTTTTAATGAATATTCGCCCCATGATCTAGCTACTAGATTGATTGCCTCAGTAGCATTTCTTGTGAAAATAATTTCTTTTGCTGAATTCGCTTTTATATAATGGCTAATTAAATATCGTGCATTTTCAAATTCTTCTGTCGCTTTAGCACTTAATTGATGTGCGCCTCTATGTACATTGGCATTAAAATTTTTATAATATTCATTTATTTTTTCTAAGACTTGTATTGGTTTTTGAGTGGTTGCAGCATGGTCTAAATAAATAATTTGCTCACTACTTTTAAAGTTCTTATTTAAAAGAGGAAAGTCTTTCTTAGTTATTTCAGGAAAATTTTGAATTGTTTCCATTAATTTTCATTTAAAAGTTTATCAAGCAAATCCCATCTATCTTTTGAAACGGGAATAAATGAAATTATTTCTTGAAAGTAAGAACTTAATTGTAGTTTACTTGCTTCTACTAATGTGATCCCTCTTGTTCGCATATAAAAAAGTTCTTCTTCATTTAGTTGTGAAATTGTAGCTCCATGTTTGCATTTGACATCATCAGCAATTATTTCTAATTGAGGTTTGGTATCTATTTGTGCGAGATTTGATAAAAGTAAATTTCTGCTTAATTGAGAAGCATCAGTTCTCTGGGCAATTTTGGGAACTATTATTGAACCTTCAAATATTGCATGTGATTTATCGTCAGCAAGTGATTTATTAATTTGATCTAGAAATCCATTTGGGCCATTAAACTCTATTTTTGTATAGGTTGAAATCTGCTCATCTTTTTTTGTTATTTGCATACCTTTGATATTGGTTCTAGCGTTTCCTTCAGATTGTTTAATACGAATTTCAAATCTTGCATAATTAAATTTGAAATGTAAAGATCCTAAATTATATTTGCTATTTTTTTGTTGAATTACATTGAGAGAATTTAATAGATTTGATTTATTTTCCCCGTAAGAAACAACACCATGGTTTACGGAACTATTTTCTTCTAAACATAAGAACGTTGATTGAGATAATGAAGAGTTGTCTTTACCAAGATTTACTTGTAATAAATCAATATCACAATTTTTTTCTAAAAATATTATTAGGGTTTTTGCGTTTAAAGAATTACTTGATGCGTGACTAAAGATTTCAATAGGAGGGATTTCTGATCCACTTACTTTAAATCCCAAGGTATTCTTTGTACTGTTTAAAGACAGATTTAGTAAGTCACTCCAATTTTCGTTTTGATCAAAACAAGATATCTGTTCCTTGATATATTTAACTAATTTATCCTCACTTAGTTGATTGATTGAATAATTTTCCTCTACTAAATTAATTTGGCAATTATCACCAATTACTAACCTAATTGTACTTTGAGAATTTTTCGGATATGGAATATCAAATTTTGAATCTTTTTCATTAACTGAGTAATCTAAAAGGGTTGACAATTTTGATTTATTTGAAAGTCTCCATTGCTCACTTTTGGGATTAGGAAGGGGACTTGATTGTAATTTATTTAGACAGATTTTTTGTATTTCTGTTTGATTATCAATCGATTTATTGGTTTTTATTTTTTCAATAATTTCCATTTATTTAGTTCTCTTTTATAAAGTTATCAGTCCATTCATATCCTTTTTTCTCAAGCTCTAGAGCAAGATCACTCTCACCAGTTTTGATGATTTGTCCGTCTGACATAACATGGACATAATTTGGTTCAATCTCATCTAATAATCTTTGATAGTGGGTAATAAGTATAATTCCAGTCTGTGCATTAGATATTTTTTTAATTCCTGATGCCACTATTCTTAGAGCATCAATATCTAGACCAGAATCTGTCTCATCTAATATTGCTATCTTGGGCTCGAGTAATGCCATTTGCAGAATTTCATTCCTTTTTTTTTCACCTCCGGAAAAGCCTTGGTTTACACTCCTTGATAGGAATGCATGATCCATTTTCACAATTTCTAATTTTTCTTTAACTAATTCTTCAAAATCAAAAGTATCTAATTCTTCTTTGTTGAGGAATTTCCTTCTAGCATTTGTTGAAACTCTAAGAAACTCAAGATTACTTACACCTGGAATCTCAATTGGATATTGGAAACCAAGAAAAATTCCTGATTGAGATCTCTCTTCAGGTTCTAGAGAGTTGATGTTTTCACCTAAAAATTTTATGTCGCCATTTGTAATATTGTACGAGGGATGTCCTGCAATGATTTTCGAAAGAGTACTTTTACCACATCCATTTCTTCCCATGATGGCATGGATTTCTCCGGGATAGACAGTAAGTGAAACCCCTTTTAAAATTGGAAGATTATCAGTAGATGCAGAGAGATTTTCAACTTCTAAAATTGGACCTGATTCTTTCATTTTACTTTGCATATCAGTTTAGAAATTGATTAATTAACCTACTGATCCCTCTAGTTTAAGTGCTAGTAACTTATCTGCTTCAGCAGCAAATTCCATAGGTAATTGATTAAATACATCTCTGCAAAAACCGCTGACCATCATAGATACTGCCTCTTCAAATTCTATACCTCTGCTTTGGAGATAAAAAAGTTGGTCTTCTGAGATTCTACATGTGCTTGCTTCATGCTCAATTTCAGAATTGGATTGTTGAGATTTGATGTAAGGAAATGTATTTGCAGAAGCTTGATCCCCTATTAACATTGAATCACATTGACTGTAATTTCTTGATCCTGTAGCTTTTGTTCCAATTTTGACTAGACCTCTGTAGCTATTTTTTGAGTTACCTGCACTAATACCTTTGCTAACAATAGTTGATTTGGTCTTAGGACCAATATGGATCATTTTTGTGCCGGTATCTGCTTGCTGAAGATTATTGGTGAGAGCCACTGAGTAAAATTCTCCTACAGATTCTTCCCCTAAAAGAAGACAGCTAGGATATTTCCATGTAATTGCAGACCCTGTTTCAACTTGAGACCAGCTAATTTTACTTCTCTTACCTAAACATTTTCCTCTCTTGGTGACAAAATTAAAAATTCCGCCAATACCTTCTTCATCGCCAGCATACCAATTTTGCACTGTTGAATATTTTATTGAGGCGTCGTCTAATGCTATAAGCTCTACAACTGCTGCATGTAGGGTGTTTGTATCAAACATTGGAGCTGTACAACCTTCTAGATAACTTACAGAACTTGATTCTTCAGCAATGATGAGTGTTCTTTCGAATTGTCCCGAATCCCCACTATTAATTCTGAAGTAGGAAGATAGATCCATAGGGCAGGTAACACCTTTTGGGATATAAACAAAAGAACCATCACTAAAAACAGCAGAATTTAGTGCTGCAAAATAATTATCACTAGCTGGAACTACGGTACCTAAATATTTTTCAATCAAATCCGCGTGATCTTTTACTGCTTCACTAATTGAGCAAAATATAACTCCATGTTCAGCAAGTTCTTCTCTAAAAGTTGTGGCAATAGAAACACTATCAAAGACAGCATCTACTGCTACATTTGTAAGTTTTTTTTGCTCAGTGAGGGGTATTCCTAATTTGTCAAAAGTCTCAAGAAGTTTGGGATCAACTTCATCTAAGCTAGAAATTTTCTCTTTTTGCTTAGGAGCAGAGTAATAAATAATATCTTGATAATCAATTTTTTTATATCCTAATGCTGCCCAATCAGGCTCTTTCATTTTTTGCCATTTTTTGAAGGCTTTTAATCTAAAATCAAGCAGAAATTTTGGCTCTTCTTTTTTCTGTGAAATTAATTTTATGATGTCTTCATTTAATCCCTTTTCTATTTTTTCAGATTCAATATCAGTAACGAAACCGTATTTGTAAGGCTCTTTTACTACATCTTTAACTAAATTTTCGTTGACCATGTTATTAAAAATAACTTATTACAATTAGCTTTATATACTTTAACGAAAGATACCCCCAATATAGAGTTTTTTTCCTTTATTAAAACTAAAAATTAATGTCTAATCATCTTGATCCCTTGTCTAACCTATTAAACATAGAAACTATTCAAAAAATTGATAATCTTGATCTACCTATAATGCAGAAACATCATTTAAGAATACTAGCTCATTGCCTTCAGATTTTAAAAATTATCGATTTAGATAATAGTTTGGAATATCAAAATAAAAATCCTCTGAGAGAATGGTGTGATAACCAATCCAAAAAATTTGATGATAAACAATTTAGTGATCTTTTTTATGAGCAGTTAGAATCCGCTTCGAAAAAATTAAGTACTTTTTCAAAAAAAATAGGTAAAAGAATTAAGGATTTAGAGATTGATGATTTAGTACCTTTAGTTGAACAACGCTGAATTCTCTTTTACTTCACTGATCCCGAAGAAAAGATATATTTTTGTTGAGTCTTTAACAAATTCAGGTAATAAAATTTAAAAAAAAAGAAAATTAATTTACATTTAAAAAAGACCTGAAAATTAATCAATTTCATTGATACCAACTGTTTTGAAGAGAAATATCAATTTTGAGAATTTTTTAGTAGTCAGAGGATCCTGACGACAGGCCAAAAAGACACACAATTTCTCAAAAAAAAGAACATACTGATCCCAAGCAAAAACGGAGAATTTAAAGTGGCTGATGGGATCATTAATAAAGATCAATTACTCTCACTAACCCTCAGACAATTACGTCAAGAAGCAAGTAAATTATCGGTTCCGCTATACAGTCGCAAAACGAAAGCTGTTTTAGTTGATTTAATACTTAAATATCAAGAAAAATCTACAAAAAAAACATATACTACATCTCCTGAGCCAAAACCTGAACAAACTTTTGAGTCCAATTCTTTCAACAATACTGAAAAAGTTAAAACAAATGTAGTTTTCTTACCCCGAGATCCAGATTGGGCTTATGTTTTTTGGCAAATATCTGATGCAGATAGAGAAAAAGCACAATCTTTAGGAGCTAATAAATTATGTTTACGATTATTCGATGCATCTGGTACTGAAGGAAGCAACCTCAATCAAGGAACACTCAGGGAAATAGCAGTTGATAGTTACAGTACAGAGTGGTATTTGCCAATCCCATTAGCAGATAGAGATTATAAAGTTGAATTAGGTTACAAATATGGTTTTAACTGGATGTCATTGGCATTTTCTTCAGTAAGTCATGTGCCTGGCTCACATCCTTCTGAGCAAATTCTTGATAAATTTGTACCTTTTAATTTAGATTCTACTTCTGAGTCAATCCCAGATATTTCTAATCCTGTTGTTTCAGAACAGAATGGTATGCATGAAAGGTTATACCAAGCAGCAACTAACATTCCTCTCAGAAGAAAAGTTGGTTCTGAAGAATTTATGGAAAACGCAAATTCAACAAACCTCGATGATAATCTTACTGACTCAGGGGCAGGGAAATGGTCCTCAGGTTTAAATGATTCTGGAAGCGGAATTGTTAAAAATAGATCTTTTTGGCTCGTTGCTGATGCTGAATTAATTGTTTATGGAGCTACAGAACCTTCTGCAAAACTTAAAATAGGTGGAGAAGATGTACCTCTTGCTGCAGATGGCACTTTTAGAATTCAAGTTCCATTTAGAGACGGGACTCAAAAGTATGATATAAAAGCTGTTGATGTATCTGGGGAGCAAGAAAAAAGTATATCAATGAAATTTGATAGAACTACACCCCTTGACGATACTAATGAAAAAGATAATGCTGAGACTGAATGGTTTTAATACACTAAATTAATGCTGAAAAAAATTGTAGCTTTTACTCCATTATTAGGGGCATTAACCTTTCCACTAATTGTTCCAATTACAATTTCTAAATTTGGCGTAAACTATGGAATTCTTAGTGCATTATTAATTTCTTCATTATGGTTTATCGCTATGTTAAGAACTTCCGAAATGCCTCATTAATTTAGTTAGATTTTTGGAAGTTTCTTAAAAATATGAATCAAGTTAGTGTAATTAATATTAATTCTCCTTTTCTAGATCAAAAACCAGGTACCTCTGGATTAAGAAAAAGTACTTTAAAGTTTCAGGAAGAACATTATCTCGAAGTTTTTATAGAGGCAATCTTACAATCATTAGTAGATTTAAAAGGTTCAACATTAGTAGTAGGTGGTGATGGCAGATATGGCAATATTGAAGCAATAGAAAAAATTGTTCAAATATGCATTGCTCATAAAGTTCAAAAGGTTATCGTCCCAAAATACGGTTTATTATCTACTCCTGCGACATCACATTTAATTAGAAAAGAAAAAGCTATTGGTGGAATTATTCTTTCTGCAAGCCATAATCCTGGTGGGATTGATGGCGACTTTGGAGTGAAATTGAATATCTCTAATGGTGGCCCTGCTCCTGAGATAATTACTAATAAGATTTTCAAGGCTTCACAATTACTAACTAGTTATAAGATTTGTAAAATTCAATTACCTGATTTTAGTAAATATGGAACTTATCCTTACGACGAAACTACCTTAGAAATTATTGATGGATTAACAGATTATTCTAATTTGATGGAGAAAATTTTTGACTTTGATCAAATTAGTGATTTTTTAAAAAAAGACTTCTCGTTAATCTTTGATGCAATGAATGCAGTTACAGGCCCATATGCAAAAAATATTTTTGTTGAAAAAATGGGTCTTGAACGTAATTGTGTCATGAATGGTAACCCGTTAAAAGATTTTGGAGGTTTACATCCTGATCCTAATCTTACCTACGCATCACACTTGGCTGATTTGTTACTAAATAAAAAATCTTATAGTTTTGGTGCTGCATGCGATGGAGATGGAGATAGGAATATGATATGCAAAGTAAAATGAAAGAATCAGGTCCAATTTTAGAAGTGGATGTTTTGTAAATCCTAGTGATAGCCTCGCAGTTATCACTGCTAACACAAAATGTGTTCCTGGTTATAAAGATGGCATTACAGGTGTGGCACGATCCATGCCAACCAGCTCAGCGGTTGATAATGTTGCTCGAGCATTAAATATACCTTGTTTCGAGACACCTACTGGCTGGAAGTTTTTTGGAAATCTTTTAGATTCTAATTTAATTACTTTATGTGGAGAAGAAAGTTTCGGAACAGGTAGTAATCATGTGAGAGAAAAAGATGGACTATGGGCAGTTTTATATTGGTTACAAGTTTTAGCTGAGAAAAAATGTTCGGTAAGTGATTTGATGCAGAATCATTGGAAACAATTTGGTAGGAATTATTATACAAGACATGATTATGAGGCAATCCCCTCAAATATTGCTAATCAAATCTTTGGAAATCTAACTTCTATGCTCGAAAATTTAAAAGGAAATAGTTTTGCCGGCCATTTAGTTAAAGTTGCAGATAACTTTTCATATTTAGATCCCGTTGATAATTCCATAAGTGAAAATCAAGGTTTAAGATTGGTCCTTGATGATAAT
>JAOOLS010000011.1 GCA_028408915.1 Prochlorococcus sp. AH-716-J09 | reverse complement strand
TTTTCTAAGTATTTTATATTTGGCGACATGGATGTTTTACTTTCTATTAAAAAAAAGTTGGTTGAAGAGTTATGAACTTTTAGGTTCTCTATTTTTGATAATTTTTCAAATACTCTCTTTTTTTCAATATTTATCCAGCTGTGAATCTGTTTTGTCCACTGTTCATAGAATTTCTTATTACTTAGTAGATCAATTCCGGCTTTAATAGCAAATGAATTTAAAGGCCAAGGATCTCTATTTATCTCCCATTGTTTAAGTTTTTTCGATGAGCCAATAACGTAACCTAATCTAAGACCAGGAATATTGAAGATTTTGGTCAAGCTTCTCAAGACTAATAAATTATCAAATCTTTGGGTTAATGGTATTAAAGATTCTTTTTCTCCATTAGGTGTTATCGATAAGAAAGCTTCATCACAGATAACTAATTTATATTTTTTCACAACTTCCTCCAATGAATTCTTTTCCCATAGTTGGCCGGTAGGGTTATGTGGATTTGTTATCCAAATAACATCACCTTTTGGATGAAGCGGAAATGATTGAGGAAAAATATTATTCCAGTTTTTTGGTAATTCGCAATGTATAAAATTGCTATTCCAACAATTTAAAGATCTCTCATAATCAACAAATGATGGAGAAGGAATACAACTTATTCCAGATTTGGATGCTTCAAAACCTGCCCAAGTTATTAGTTCAGAAGCTCCATTTCCAGGCAATATATTGTCTGGATTTATCCCATGAAATTTACCGATTATTTCTTTCAGATCACTCAGGTTTCTTTCTGGGTAATATCTAAATCCAAGATTCTTAATTTCCGCATTTAATGAATCTATTACTATTTGAGGCGGATCAAAGGGTACTAACGAGGCACTTGCGTCAATGATTTCAGAGGGTAATAAATTTAATTTTTTTGCATTTGAAAATACATTTCCTCCATGCTTTAAGTTTGATATTTGCATGGCTAATGTTTAGTAATCATTAGTTTCCGATTTGTTCATTATTCATTTTCTAATTTTTATTTAACCCATTTTAAATCTGATCCAATGGCCTCTTTAATATTGGACAATTGATGAATATTAAGTTGCTTTAAAATCCCTTCAAGTATGTTCGGGACTAATTGTGGCCCCTTATATATCCATCCAGTATAAAGTTGAATTAATGATGCTCCAGAACAAATTCTTTCCCAAGCCGACTCAGGACTATCGATTCCACCAACGCCAATTAAAATAATCTTTTTATCAATATTATGAATATGTTTTATTATTTGATTTGCTTTTTTTTGTAGAGGCTTTCCACTTAATCCTCCATTTTCTTCAGAAAGTAATAATCCTGTTTGCCTAATCTTCCTATTTTCAAGTCCTAATCTATCTATACTGGTATTAGTAGCGATTATCCCATCGATATTTTCCTCGATTATTAACTCGCAAATATCTTCAATATCTTTAAGGCTTAAATCTGGCGCAATTTTTATAAATAATGGTGGACAATTAGGTAAGTTTTTAATTTCACTTAGAAGTTCTTTTAGAAGTATTGGATCTTGCAACTTTCTTAGTCCTTCAGTATTTGGAGAACTTACGTTTATTGCTGCGTAATCACAATATGGAATTAATAATCTTAGAGAAGTTAAATAATCATCTTTTGCTTGAGATAAGCTTGTGATTTTAGACTTACCGAAATTTATACCTAAACAAATATTCTCCCTGTTTTTTTTAAACTCAATACCCTGCTCAAGAAAATTTTTAACCAGATTTTCTGCACCATTATTATTGAAACCCATCCTATTTAATGCTGCTTCTTCTTCAGCTAATCTAAATAACCTTGGTTTTGGATTACCATTTTGAGCAAATTTAGTTACTGTACCAAGTTCTGCAAATCCAAAACCAAAATCTTTCCATATATTTGCAGCACTTCCATTTTTGTCAAAACCTGCAGCTAAACCGATTGGATTACAAAAATTTATTCCACATATGTTCTGACTTAACCTTTTATCAATTACAGAAAATTCTTCATTTAAATTTTTTAGGATTGATGAAACTAAAGGCCAATTATATTTTCTTGAACTGAATGATAGAAGGCTAAGAGATAAATTAGTTAAATATTCTGCATCTATTCCAGAATCATTTTTTAGTATAGGAGTCATCAAGTTTTTATAAAGATTTTTAAATACCCCCTTCTGTTCATTCATAAAAAATTAGGATTCTTTTTTTTCTATTATCCAATATTTTTTATCTTTAGGAATCAATCGCCAATTACGCCATTCAAAAAGTAAATATTGCTTTATCTTTATGTGGTTTTCTTCCCCTAATAAATTACTTAGTTCTAGTGAATTTAATAAGTACTTTTTGTCAGCAAATTTTTGAATTAATTCATTTCTTGAAAATAATTCCTGAATTTCTGAAGGTGCATTTTTTTCAAGTAACTGTACTGAAGATTCAGATTCTTTAAAGTTACTTTTTAGAGATATACCTTTGCTATAGTTGGTCGCGATTTTATCTACTCTATCATTTTGTTTATCACCGCTATGGCCTTTAACATATTCCATTTCAAGACCATTAATTCTTAATTGATCAATTTTTTGCCATAAATCAAGATTTTGCACTGATTTTCCTGAACTTGTTTTCCATCCATTTCTCTTCCAATTAATAATCCATTTTGTATATCCTTCTATTACATATTTACTATCAGTTCTTAATTTAAAGTTTTCTTTTAATTTATAGGTTTTTAATTTCTCAAGTGTTTTTATAGCCGCAGTGAGTTCCATTCTATTATTAGTAGTATTTTGCTCGGAACCACCTATTTCTAATTCACTTTTGTCATCAAAAATTATTAGACCCCCCCAACCACCTGGACCTGGATTACCACTGCAAGCTCCATCCGTTGCAGCTTCAATTGCAATACTATCAATATTCATAATTTTTGAAGCCGATATTAAAGTCTATCGGCTTGAAAAAATATTCTCTTACTTAAGTGTAACTTTACCGCCAGCTTCTTCAATCTCTTTCTTTAAAGATTCAGCATCTGCTTTAGCAATTCCTTCTTTTACTGTTTTTGGTGCAGATTCAACAAGTGCTTTTGCATCGCCAAGACCTAGACCAGTTGCATTTCTAACAACTTTAAGTACTTTGATTTTTGCAGCTGCATCAAAGCTTTCGAGAACTACATCAAATTCAGTTTTTTCTTCAGCAGCGCCAGCATCTGCGTCACCCCCAGCTGCTCCTGGAGCTGCCATTACTACACCTGCAGAAGCTGCAGCAGATACACCAAAAGCATCTTCAATTTGCTTTACAAGCTCAGATGCTTCTAAAAGTGATAGAGATTTTAATGATTCAAGAATTTCTTCAGTTTTTGCGGACATTTTCTTAAAAGTTAATAAGGGTTTGAATTTAGGATTCTGATTTTTCAGAATGTTGTTTAAGTGATCTAGCAAGTCCAGAAGGTACTTCATTAATAGAGATCGCAATTTTTGTTGCAATGCCATTAAGGGCACCTGCAATTTTTGCCATCAATACTTCTTTAGATGGAAGACTTGCAATTTCTTTTATTTCAGAATCGCTTAGAAGTCTGCCTTCAAATAAAGCTCCTTTGGTTTCGGATTTTTTGGTGTCTTTTTGAAAAGATTGGATAGCTTTTACAGCACCACCAACATCTTCTTTGATTAAGACAAAAGCATTTGTTCCGGTCAGTAAAGATTCAAGATCGTTCCAATTACTATCTCCATCAATAGCTTTACGCATTAATGAATTTTTAGTAACTTTGCAAATGCCGTTAGTTGTTTGCAATCTAGATCGCAAATCTGACATCTCTTTGATCGTTAAACCTTTATAGTCAAGAACTACAGCCATTTCCGAGTCGTTTAATAGAGATTTAATCTCAGTAACGATTTGTTGCTTATTCTCTAGTGTTCGGCCCATTGATGTTTTTTGGATCGTAATTTAGGGAGAGCAGGAAATGCGGCAAAGTCCTTTTAAAGAGGCCGCTTTTATTAGATCCAAAAAGAAATAATTTAAGACGAGTCCTCGGTAGGAATTAAAAATTTAGAATAACTAAATTAACCTACTTTCTTTGGCCGTATTATTGCACTTTAAATTATACTACAAAGCGTTAACCTTCAGGTTGGTAATCTTGTACAGCATTTATGTCAACTTGAACTGAAGGCCCCATTGTTGAAGTTACATAAAAAGTTTTCCAATACTTTCCCTTAGCTCCACTTGGTTTATTTTTATCAATTGATTCTTGTAAGGTTTTTAAGTTATCAAATAGAGCCTCTTTTGTGAAACTTGCTTTTCCAAAACGGACATGAACAATTCCAGCCTTATCTGCTCTAAATTCGAGCTTACCAGCTTTGAATTCTTTTATTGCATTAGCAATGTCATTAGTTACTGTACCAGCTTTAGGATTAGGCATTAAACCTCTAGGTCCTAAAACTCTTCCTAATTTTGCAACCTTTGGCATCATATCTGGAGTTGCAATAAGTAGATCAAACTCCATATTTCCTTTATTGATGCTTTCCACTAGGTCTTCTTCTCCAAATAAATCTGCACCAGCAGCCTTAGCTTTCGATACATTCTCACCACTTGTAATTACTGCAATTTTGATGCTTTGGCCAGTACCATGTGGCAATGCAACAGTAGTCCTTAATTGTTGATCAGTATATTTTGGATCAATACCTAAACGTATATGTGCTTCAATAGTTTCATCAAATTTTGCATTAGCATTTTCCTTGATAATACTAAGAGCTTCAAGTGGTGCGTAAATGCGATCTTCTATCTTTGTTGATAGAGCCGCCATTCTTTTGGATAGTTTTTTCATAATAATGTTGGGTGCAAACGGTTATTAACTAACCTCCCCTAAAAAGTGAGAAATTTTGTACTGAACTCAATCAGTGATAGAGACGCCCATATTACGAGCAGTACCCTCAATTACTTTCATTGCTGATTCAACACTCGAACAGTTTAGATCAGGAAGCTTAGTTTTGGCTATTTCTTCTAATTGAGCTTTACTTATATTCCCAACAGAGCCTTTTGCGGATTCACCTGATCCTTTCTCTATACCAGCTGCTTTTGTTATTAAAACGGAAGCAGGAGGCGTTTTTGTGATAAAAGTAAAGCTTCTATCTTCAAAAACAGAAATCTCGACTGGAATTACAAAACCTGCTTTATCTTGTGTCCTTGCGTTGTATTCTTTGCAAAATGCCATGATATTGACACCATGTTGTCCTAAAGCTGGGCCTACAGGAGGAGCAGGATTTGCTTTGCCTGCTTGTAGAGCAAGCTTGATAACTGCAACAGTTTTTTTTGCCATTAGATTAGAAAATTTAAGCTGAAGTGGAAAATCATAATTTTACTCGATAAACAAGAACAATTAGAAATTAATTTTGTTTATTGATTTGGGAGAATTCTAATTCTACAGGAGTCTCGCGCCCAAATATTGAAAGTAATGCTTTTAATTTATTTCTTTCTCCGGAAACTTCTATAACTTCTCCCTGGAAATCCTTGAATGGACCGCTAGTTACAATGATTCTATCTTTTTCTTCAATATCTAACTTGATTACAGCTTTTTTCTCTGATGCGCGCTTAAAGATTCTATTAACTTCTTGTCTTGATAATGGTCGAGGTTTGATATGACCTCGCGATCTTCCGCTGCCTCTACCGTCTTCAGCACCGACAAAGTTAATTACATTTGGAGTACTTTTAACAGCCATCATTGTATCTTCATCCAAAATCATTCTTACGAGGACATAACCTGGGAAAACTTTTTCTTCAGTAGTTTGTCTGCTTCCATCTTTTTTTAATTTAATTCCTGGAGTTTGGGGAATTTCAATTTCAATGATTCTATTATTAACACCTAAAGTTACTGATCTCTGCTCAAGAGTCGCTTTTACTTTTTTTTCACAGCTTGATGCTACTTGAACTGCATACCATCTTGCGATGCTTGTATTTGCTTTTGAAGAAGCAAGGTTTGTAGTTAATTCATTACTCATTTTTCTGGAAGCTTAATTAAGATCTTTATAAATGGATATTCGGGAGATAATTCAACCAAAAATTTGCGAGGCTGCCCACCCATAGAATCTGCTAACAGAAGCAATGGCTGCAGCAGAAAAAGATACCATAATTATAACTGCTACTGATTCGCTAAAAAGTTGTTGTTTGTTAGGCCACACGACAAGTTTAAGCTCATCGTAGGTAGATCTAAAAAAATTATTCTTTTTTTTAGGCTCTTCAACTTCAGGAGAATCCTTTTTAAGAGGTTCTTTATTAGTAGTAGGACTTGTCACAAAATTTGTTTGGAATTAAGCATTATGCTTTAGTTTTTATTTTAGCTTATTGATTTACTCCTCAGCTAGGTTTGAAAACGATCTCATCTTTTTTAGCAGGATTAAGTTTAATTGTTATATTTTTTTTATTTTTGAAGTTATCCTCTAAAAGTTTTGCAGCCAAGGGATTTTCTATTTGTCTTCTAAGTTCCCTGCTAAGTGGCCTAGCACCATATTCAGGTTCGTAAGAATCGTTTGCAATTTTGTCGATAACTTTTTTGTCTATAGCGATATTTATTTTCTGCTCAAGTAGCAGGTTCTTTAAATCTTCTGTTTGTAGAATGATTATTTTTTGAAGTTCATCAATAGATAATGGATCAAACTTTACTACTTCGTCAATTCTATTTAAAAATTCAGGTCTAAAAATTGAAGACAATGCATTACTAATTGAATCATCTAGAATTTGTTGATCTTTTTCTAACTTTCCCTCACTTTTAGAAATCTTTTGCGAATACTCCAGTATAGATTTACCAGCTAGGTTACTTGTCATAATGATTACCGTATTTTTGAAATCTACGGTCCTTCCTTGGGAGTCCGTTAATCTTCCTTCATCTAAGACTTGCAAAAGGATATTAAATACTTCTGCATGTGCTTTTTCTATCTCATCAAGAAGTATTACGGAATAGGGTTTACGTCTTACAGCTTCAGTTAATTGACCTCCCTCTTCATAACCAACATAACCTGGGGGAGCTCCTAAAAGTCTTGCTACGGCATTTTTCTCCATATATTCACTCATGTCTAATCTTAAAAGTGCGTCTTCTTCATCAAATAAAGCTGTTGCAAGAGATTTTGCTAATTCTGTTTTGCCAACACCAGTAGGACCCATAAATAAAAAAGATCCAATAGGTCTTTTGGGACTTTTCATGCCAACTCGAGCTCTTCTAATTGCAGCAGAAACAGCTTCTATAGCTTTTTCTTGTCCAATAACTTTTTCACTTAGTTCTTTTTCTAGATTGACTAATTTTTTACGTTCATTTGAAACTACTTTAGAAATTGGAATTCCTGTGATTTTTGATATAACATCTGCAATATCATCAGGTTCAACTTGATATTTAAAAGGGAAATTTCTATTTTTCTTTATTTTATTAAAGTTCTCTTCAACTTTTTGTATGTCATTCACTATTTCACTTAACTCTTCTTCAAGCTTTTCTAAATAATCTAGATCATTTTCAATTTCTCGATTTGATTTATCTTTAATTTGTTTGATTAGCTTATCTTCTTCTTTCATTAAAATAGATAATTCCTCCATTTCTTCACGTAAATTGTTCCAATTTTCCAAAAGAACGTTCAATTTTGCCTCTGATTGTTGTCTATTATTCAATAGTTTTTCTTGAGCTTCGACATTTTCTCCTTGCAAATTATTCAATTTTTCATCAATAGTATTAAGTTTGTTTTCTTGTTGGAGAATGATTTGAGGCATATTATTAAACTCGATTTTCAACTGTGCAGCTGCTTCATCAATTAAATCTATTGCACTATCAGGGAGACATTTATCGCTGATGTATCTATCGGCCAATTTTGCAGAATAGTTTACAGCCTCTTCAGAAATTTTTATGCCATGATGTAATTCATATTTCTTTTTGATCCCTTGTAATATTTTTACGCTTAATTCTACTGAAGGTTCATTAACAGCTATCTTTTGAAAGCAATTCTTTAATGCCTGATCTTTTTCAATAGTTTCTCGAAATTTCTCAGGTGTTGTTGTACCGATACATCTAAGTTCTCCCTCAGCTAGTAAAGGTTTTAAGATATTACTGATGTCGGTAGAAGATCTGTCAGAACTTAATATTGAGTGAATTTCATCAATAAAAAGAATCATTCCTTGGTTTGGATTATTTAGTTCCTGCATTATTAAGCTTAGTCTTTCCTCTAGTTGACCTCTAAATTTGGTCCCAGAAACTAATGCACCTAAGTCAAGTGAAATAATTTTTAAGTCCTTTAAAGTATCAGGAACTTTTTTGTCTACAATTAATTGAGCAAGTAATTTTGCAATTGAGGTTTTACCAACTCCAGGATTGCCAATAAGTATAGGGTTATTTTTGTTTCTTCTGCAGAGTACCCTCATTAAATTATTGAGCTCATTTTCTCTTCCTAAAACAGGATCCAGTAAGCCTTTTTTAGCTGATCCTGTTAAATCTTTTCCATAAATTGAAAGAACAGTTTCATCTTTTCCAACTTGTTTTTTGGTTTCAATTTGAAGTTCACTTTTCGGTAGTGGAACAATAGCTTTTTTAAATTTTTCTTCTTTTACAAGAGTCTCTTCAGTCTCGTTGTTTGATTCGAAATTAGATTGATTATTTATTTCAATTACATTCCCATAATTAAAAGAATCTTTTGATTTATTAATATTTGGGTAAACCTTTAATTCTTCCTCTAATTTTTCCATGGAAAGGTTTCCTTCTTCAAAAACATAATTTCCAATTCTTAAATCTCTTCCAAGAGCAATTAGTAAATGAGGGATTTCTATTAATCTCGATCCCCATTGAGTTTTAATCTGATTCGCGTTATCTAATAAAATTTCTAAATCTTCTCCGATAGTAAAAATATCTGACTCATTTGTTGGTGTCTCTTCTAAAAAATCTTCTGTTATGTCTAAAACTGTATCTTGGTCGATTGATAATTTTTCAATGAAGGCAAAGAATTCACTTGATGAGAACAATGTATGAATTATGTGTTCAATATTAAATTCGCTATGATCCCATTTTTTTGCGGTTTCTTCCCCTAATAAAAGAAGATTCCAACTAATATCGCTAAATAGTTCAGGACTGGATGTAAGTGTTTCTCTCATAAACTATAAAAACTATAGTTGATTATTAATTAATATTCTAAATAGGAACTGCATTAATAATCATCCAATAATTTTCAAATTGTAAGATGAATTTGGAAATTATTTAGATGAGAGGATTTGAGGGGACTTTAGAAAAAAAACGTTAAATAATATCTAAGCCCTTATAAAATTAAAATTATAGTTGGTTAACAAATATATTTCAGATATTAGCCAAATAGTTCAGCTATTAATAGGATTTAAATAGTAATAATTAAATTGTGAAAGAAACTATTGATTTTCTTATTGATACTGTTGAAGCAAGGCAAGTCCTTGATTCAAGAGGTAATCCAACTGTAGAGGCAGAAGTATTTTTGGAATGTGGTGCAAGTGGTAGAGCAATTGTTCCCAGCGGAGCTAGCACTGGTGCTCATGAGGCACATGAATTAAGAGATGGTGGTTCGAAATATATGGGAAAAGGCGTTTTGAATGCTGTTAATAAAATTCATGAAACCATATCGCCGGCTTTATGTGGTTTGTCATCTTTAGATCAAACTGCAGTAGATAAATTAATGATTGAAATTGATGGAACTCCTAACAAGTCTAACCTTGGAGCAAATTCAATCCTTGCAGTAAGTCTTGCCACTGCTAGAGCATCAGCAAATGCTTTAGACATTCCCCTATATAGATATCTTGGAGATCCATTATCCAATCTTCTTCCAGTCCCATTGATGAATGTAATAAATGGTGGTGCACATGCACCAAATAGTCTTGATTTTCAGGAATTTATGCTTGTTCCACATGGAGTTAATAATTTCAGTGAATCATTAAGAATGGGTACTGAAATTTTTCACTCATTAAAATCATTACTTGATCAAAAAGGTCTATCTACCGCTGTAGGCGATGAGGGTGGATTTGCCCCGAATTTGTCATCAAGCGAAGAAGCAGGGGACTTATTATTAGAAGCAATTCAAAAAGCAGGATTTAAGCCTGGTGAGCAGGTATCTTTAGCTTTAGATGCTGCTAGTACTGAATTTTATAGTGATGGTATTTATAAATATGAAGGTAACAGTTTAAATAGTTCTGAAATGATTTCATATCTTTCAAGATTAGTTTCTAATTATCCCATAGTTTCAATAGAGGACGGTTTAGCTGAGGATGATTGGGAGGGTTGGTCAGAATTAAACAAAGAATTAGGGAATAAAGTTCAGCTTGTAGGTGATGATTTATTCGTTACCAATACAGAAAGATTACGGAAAGGGATTATAGAAAAATCTGCCAATTCAATCCTAATAAAGGTAAATCAAATTGGAACATTAACTGAAACTTTGGAAGCTATTGAGTTAGCTAAAATGTCTGGTTTCACAAGTGTTATTAGTCATAGAAGTGGTGAGACTGAAGATACAACAATCGCAGATTTATCTGTCGCCACAAGATCGGGTCAGATCAAGACTGGCTCTTTGAGCAGAAGTGAAAGGATTGCAAAATATAATAGGCTTTTAAAAATTGAGGAGGAACTAGGAAATCAAGCAAGATTCGCTGGAGCTCTAGGTTTAGGTCCAAAAAATATATAGTTTTTTTAGCGCTTAAGTTTTTCTAAACGTGAGCCTTTTCTCATACTTAATTGGCACTTTATCCAATCAATACTTATTGGTAGTGCAAAAAAAAGTGGCAACAATGCAAAATTATTTTGTTTATTGGTTACAAGTAAAGCAGATGCAATTGATAAGCTTCCTATGAGAATTGAATGACCTAACGTTTTTTGAGCCGTAAACATTTTTTTGAATTGCCTATCAGACTCTCCCATTCTTATTTGCAATTGTAAATCGCCCTGTTCTAATCTTTCTAAACTTTCATCTATTCTTTTGGGAATTCCAACAGCTTTCGATCCTAGTTCACCTACTTGCCTTCCAAATTGGTTAATTAAATCGTTGGGACTTTGATTATTTGAAGTCATAAGTTCTATTAAATAAGGCTTGGTAACTGATACAAGATTAAACCCTGGGTCAAGCATTCTACCAACTCCTTCAAAAGTTGATAAAGCTCTCATCACAAAGATTAAATCTACTGGCAGTTGAAATGGCGTTTCATAAACCAGTTCGTATAAATCTCCAGATAATTTTTCAATAATATTAGGACTAAATGGTGGAGTTAAGGCTTCTTTAAGCATCAATCTGACTAATCTTCTGACTGGTCCTACATCAATATCTTTTGAAATTAGCCCAGCTTGTTGTAATTGACTTACAAGTGATGAGGCGTCTCTAAGAGCAGCAGCCTTAACCATCCCCCCTAATCTTGTTTGAAGGTTATTTGAGATGTTCCCCATCATTCCAAAATCGTAAAAAATCAATTTACCTTCACTTGAAACTGCTAGATTCCCTGGATGAGGATCTGCATGAAAAAACCCGTAATTTACTAATTGTTTTAAGTAGCTGATTGCACCTATCTCTGCAATTTTAGATAAATCAATTTCTTGTGATTTTAATTTTTCTAAATCGCTTATTTTTGTCCCTTCTACATAACTTAAACAAAGCACTTTTTCACTGCTCATATCCCAAATTACTTCAGGAACTTCAACATTTTCATCATCAAGAAATTGCTGCCTAAATCTTGCTGCATATTGCGCTTCGCAATTAAAATCTAGTTCTTTCATAAGAACTTTCCTACACTCTTTAGCAATCTCAACCCAGTTTCTACCTCGACTCCAATTCTTATTTTTCTGCAATAATCCTGCTATTTGCTGCATTATGCCCAAATCGATAATAAACAATTCTTTTAAATTGGGTCTTTGAACTTTAAAAACTACTTTCTTACCATCTTTTAAAGTCGCTCTATGAACCTGAGCTAGTGATGCTGATCCAACCGGATCGCATATTATTTGATCTATTTCATTAAATTTAAACCCTAGTTCATTTCTTATAGTCTCTTCAACTTGTGCAAATGAAAAATTAGGTACTTGATCCTGCAATTTAGACAATTCCTGTATCCAGGTATTTGGAATTAAATCAGGTCTCGCTGATAATAATTGTCCAATTTTAATAAATGCTGAACCAAGCTCTATTAATTGATTAGTAAACCACCTAGCTCTTTTAATTTGGACCCTACTTTTTTCATTGTTCTTGGTTTGGAAAATTGTAAATCTAATATTATCTATCCATAAATTTAATAAAAGCGAAATCAGAGTTATCCAAATAAGAAAGGACCTCTTCAATTTTTTTAAACGATAATAAAGAACGTGATAACTCATTTAATTTGATTATTTATAGTTTTATTAAAGAGATCAATTTGCTTATTGATACCTTCAATTTCATTTAAAGCTTTTTTTATTTTGGGATCTTGATAAGTATTTGTAGACTCATTTTCTTCAATATTCTCTGCTTCTTCTAGTCTTGATGCTTCTTCGATTATGGATTCTTTTAAACTATCAAATTCTTTTTTGAGAATTTCAGGAGCATCCTGAGCAATATGTGTTGCTTCTTCAATTTTTTCAACCAATATTTCGTTTAATTTTTCGGTTACTTTCCTAATGGCAGCTTTTAAAAGGTAATCAGAGTTGGTCATGAAAAATATAATGTTTCAACGGCAATAGATTTTTCGATATGATCTAATAATAGATCAATACAGAACGTTTCACGTAACTGATCATTTTGATAATTAATTTTTTATGTTTTTCCTATGTAAGTTTGTTTCTATATTAAGCTTTTTTCTCTTTTTTCTTTTAACTTATATTTATATAAAGGTTCAGGTATTTACTTTAAAAATATCTTCTAACCAAGAACTCATCTAATTAACTACAAAAGGAGTTTTTAAAAATTGGAAATCATTGAGTCAGATGTAGTTATTATCGGAGGAGGCCCGGCCGGATGTACTTGCGCACTTTATACATCTCGTTCAAATTTAAAGACAGTAATTTTAGATAAAAATCCATCTGTTGGCGCCTTAGCAATAACTCATCAAATAGCTAATTATCCAGGGGTTCCTGTTGATATAAGTGGAGAAAAATTACTTACCCTAATGAGAGATCAGGCTGTGCAATACGGCACAGATTATAGAAGAGCGCAAGTGTTTGGAATAGACGCTAGTGGAGAATGGAAAATGGTTTACACGCCCGAAGGCACTTTTAAAGCTAAAGCACTTGTACTTGCAAGTGGAGCCATGGGTAGGCCTGCATCATTTAAGGGAGAAGCGGATTTTCTTGGTAAAGGAGTAAGTTATTGTGCTACATGTGATGGGGCTTTTTATAAAAATAGAGAGGTTGCCGTTGTTGGAGTAAACAAGGAGGCAATTGAAGAGGCAACTGTTCTAACTAAATTCGCATCAACCGTGCATTGGATTACATCAAGTGATCCTAAATCAGATAACGAAGAAGCTATGGAATTGATGGATAATTCAAATATAAAACATTGGAGTAGAACAAGATTATTAGAAATATTGGGAGATGATATGGGTGTTAATGGGGTCGTTGTAAAAAATAAGCAAGAGGAAAATCCTATCAATTTAAATTTAGATGGAGTGTTTGTCTACATGAGTGGTTCGAAGCCGATTACTGATTTTTTAGGGGATCAAATTGCTTTAAAAGAAGACGGAGGAGTTATTGTGGATGACTTTATGTCTACAAATTCTGATGGAGTATGGGCTATTGGAGATATAAGAAACACACCATTTAAGCAAGCCGTAGTTGCAGCTTCTGACGGATGTATTGCTGCAATGTCAATTGATAGATATTTAAATAGTAGAAAAAATATTAGAGTGGATTGGATTCATTCTTAAATAAAATATTCCTTCTTTGATCTAAAGGGGTGTTGCTTCAGAAATATAAGCGACTCCTCCGTAATAGCTCAAATCGTCCCTGATGTTATCTCTCATTTTATCTATTAATTCTTGCTCGCAAAAAACAATTACATGAGCATTCGCTCCTAATCCTGTAAATTCCATATCTTCTGTAACAACTCTTTCAGGTCCTCTGCCTGTAGCGTGTTTCATAACTGTATATCCAGGAACATTAGCTTTTTCTAATGTTTTAATGATTGCATCTAGTTCTCTTTCACTAAATATCAAATCTAATCTTTTCATTTTTATAAAGGTGATAGTGGGATAATAGTATTTACTAAACTCATATATATGGGAATGCCAAGAACTATATTGAATGGGAAAGTTAGACCTAGTGTAGTTGAAATATAATAACTAGATTTAGCTTCTGGAACTGTCATCCTCATTGCTGCAGGAACTGCTAAATAAGACGCGCTTGCACATAAAACCACAAATAAAAGTGCGTTGCCAGGTCCTAAAGATAAAAATCTTGCAACGAAAACACCAATAAATGCATTAAATAAAGGCATAAAAATGGCAAATCCAATCAAGAACGAACCCGCATTTTTCAGTCTCGGCAATCTTTGAGCAGCAACTATTCCCATATCTAACAAGAAGAAGCATTCTGCTCCATAGAATAATTGTCCAGTAAAAGGCTCCATTTTTTCAATTCCTGAGGGATTACTGGAAGCAGTGAGAAATCCTACAATCAAGCTTGAGAGCAATAAATAAACTGATCCATTCAAAAGTGATTCGTGTAATATTGCGCTTAGATGCATTTTTCTTGATTTTGGTCTATTTTTTGGAGCGGCAAATTTCACAAGTAATAATCCAACAATTATTGCAGGAGACTCCATTAAAGCTAAAGCGCCAACCATAAACCCATCAAAAACTATTTTTTGACTTTCTAAAAAACTTTCTGCAGAGATAAATGTAACAGCACTAATTGAACCGTATGCTGCTGCTATCGCGGCTGAATTAAAGACATCAAACTTAAATCTTAAAATTAAAAATCCAATCAGCGGGATTATTAGTGACATCAGTATTGCAGCACTTAAAGTAGGCAATACTTGATCTGTAAAACCACTTTTCTGTATCTCTATACCTCCTTTAAAACCAATAGCTAGGAGTAGGTATAAGGAGAAGAGTTTAGGTAATGGAGCTGGTATCTCTAAATCAGATTTAAAGAGTACTGATATTGCTCCAATCAAAAAGAAAAGAACTGGCGGGGCTAATACATTTTGCAGAATTGGACTTATTTCCATAAATTATTAGGCTATTTCATTTAGAGCAGTTTCTAAAGCTTCTTTTCTTGTTTCAATAATCCCTTCAACTCCAAACTTAGCTAATCTATCTTTTACTTTTTCATTAGCACCTGCAACAAATGCTTTTCTGGAATTATTTTTTGCTTCTTGCATCATATCTTCTATTGCCAGAGTCGCTGTCACTCCAAGTCTTGGAACATCAGTGATATCTAATATCAAAACTTTGTAGTTTCTTACAAGCATCATTCTCTCAGATATACCTTTAGCTGCTCCAAAACTAAGTGGTCCTTTAAGTCTAAATAGCATTACTTCTCCTGAACATCTATCTAGTAGTGCTTTTTCATCAGCAGGTAATGCATTTTTAGCTTGATCATCTTTTGATATAGGATTATCCTCATCCATACCTTCTAGTTGAGTTTCAGTTATTGAATCGATAGTGAGCATATTTGCTATGAATACACCTACTAAAACTGCCCAAATTAAATCCCAAAAAACTGTCATCAAAAGTACGCCATACATTACTACTGAAGTTTTTAAAGATAATTTGTGAGCCCTCCTTAAAAATCCCCAATCAATAATATCTAAACCTACTTTTATAAGGATTCCTGCTAGTAACGCAGTTGGTATTTGCTCAGCTAAAGGTCCCGCACCAACTAAAACTATCAACAATACAACTGAGTGAACCATACCAGAGATAGGAGTTGATCCTCCAGATTTAACATTTATGACTGTTCTCATTGTTGCTCCTGCTCCAGGTAAACCTGAAAACAGACCTGCAACTGCATTTCCTATCCCTTGACCAATAAGTTCTCTATCAGAATTATGTTTTGTTTGAGAGATATTGTCTGCTACTAGAGATGTCAGTAAGGAGTCAATTGCGCCAAGTACTGCTAGGACTAATCCTGCTTTGAAAATAATTGGGAAATATTGATTAAAACTTGGGAAATTTAAAGATGGAACTCCCCTTGGAATTTCTCCAATTCTATCAATTGCTCCATCTCCAAAAATTAATATTGATATTGGAGTAACTATCAATAGTGCCAAGAGAGGAGAAGGTACCCACTGACTTATTTTTCTAGGAGTAAGAAATACTATACCTAGTGTCATTATTGCAACTCCAATAGCAGCACCATTGGGCTGGAAATTTGAAAATACAGTAGTTAAAGATTCGACTACTCCACCTCGAGTGCTAATTCCAAGTAATGGTCCAATCTGAAGCGCAATGATTATTACTCCAATACCAGACATAAATCCTGAAACAACAGAATATGGAACTAAAGTAATGTATTTACCTAGTTTTAGAATCCCGAATAATATTTGCAGTAAGCCGCCAATGACTACCGCTGCCATAACTAAAGGTAAAATTTGTCCTGCAGAAAGATCTCTTGGAACCCCTACTGCGGCCAAGCCTGCTACTACACCTGCAACAGTTACACTCATGGGACCGGTAGGTCCACTAACTTGAGCAGGTGTTCCGCCGAATAATGCGGCTAAAAAACCAACTACGACTGCTCCATAAAGTCCATAAATTGCTCCGCCAGGTCCTAACGCAGCATTTCCAAAAGCAAGAGCGAGAGGTAAAGCCACTACTGCGGCTGTGATGCCTCCTAAAATATCGCCTCTTACATTTTTCAGATGAAATCCATTAATTATGTTCAAAGATGCTTTCCTCAAAATAAATACTTAACTAAAAGATATTATCTCTAAATGATGTAAATTTGTGAAAAATGAAGATTGTGCAAAATATTTTTGTAACTTTTTTTGCTCTTATTATATAATTTTAGTTAATTTTCCTGAACAAAAGTAGTCTCTGATTAATTTTTGTGCGAGGCAAGCGATTAATGTATTAGATAAATATTTTTCAATTTAAATAATATTCAAATGAATTCGATTATTCGTCCAAGAAGATTAAGAAGAAATGAGGCAATTAGAGAAATGGTTAGAGAAAACCATCTAACGGCATCGGACTTTATATATCCATTATTTATTCATGAAAAAGATTTTAAAGAGGACATTTCAGCAATGCCCGGAACTTATAGATGGGATATTAATGGCTTAATAAAGGAGGTTACTAGGGCATGGGAATTGGGAATAAGGTGTGTGGTTCTTTTCCCAAAAATTGACGATAGCTTAAAGACTGAAGATGGAGCAGAATGTTTTAATGAAGATGGTTTAATACCTAAAGCTATTCGAATATTAAAAAAAGAGATTCCAGAAATGGCAATAATGACAGATGTTGCCTTGGATCCATACTCTTGTGATGGTCATGATGGATTAGTTGATGAAACTGGCAAAATATTGAACGATGAAACAATCGAAATTTTAAAAAAACAAGCATTAACTCAAGCTAGAGCTGGAGCAGATTTTATTGGCCCTAGTGACATGATGGATGGGAGAGTTGGAGCAATTAGAACTGCTCTTGATAGTGAAGGATTTAGTGATGTAGGTATTATTAGTTATACAGCTAAGTATTCATCTGCTTATTATGGTCCGTTTAGAACTGCTTTAGATTCGGCTCCTAGAGAAAATAGTAAGAAACTAATTCCAGACAATAAGTCTACATATCAAATGGATCCTGCCAATTCAAAAGAGGCTTTAATTGAATCTGCATTGGATCAGTATGAAGGAGCTGATATTTTGATGGTAAAACCAGGAATTTCATATTTGGATATTGTTTATAGACTAAGTACATTTTCAAATAAGCCCATAGCTGCATACAACGTTAGTGGGGAGTATTCCATGGTAAAGTCTGCTGCTATGAAGAACTGGATTAACGAAAAAGATATTGTTTTAGAGACATTGCTTAGTTTTAAAAGAGCAGGAGCAAAATTAATACTCACTTATCATGCTTGTGATGCATCTCAATGGTTGCAGGATACTTAAAAACTCATTATTAACAAAAATTTGGTTTATTCTTAGATAAATAATAAATTAATTGCTTTGTTTTGAAGTTTTCACAAGGAGTAAATAGGATTGGTCACATTGCACTTAGAGTAGAGGATCTCGAAAGGGCGAAATCTTTTTATATTAAGCTGGGTATGAAATTGGTTTGGGATGATAAAGATTGGTCTTATTTAGAGGCAGGTAAAGGGAAAGATGGACTTGCCTTGTTAGGCCCAAGCTACAAAGCTGCGGGACCTCACTTTGCTTTTCATTTTGAAAATAAAAAAGAAGTGGAAAATATTCAAAATGATTTAAAAAATTCTGGTGTAAAAGTTGGTCCTTTACATGAGCATAGAGATGGAACAGCATCTTTTTATATGAAGGATACTGAAGGAAACTGGCTTGAGATGCTTTATGTTCCTCCTGAGGGTATTCAATCGAATACTTGATTCTTTTTTTTATGCAAGAGAAAAGTTATTCTAAAAAATCATATTCAGATAACACCTTAGAAGAAGAATCTATAAACCTTTTAGAGTGGGATTCATTAAAAACCCATTTATCTTCCTTCGCCTCAACGGAAATGGGTAAACGATCAATTTTAAGTTTTGTTATACCTTCAGAATACGAGGCATCTAAAAGACTTTTGAATGAAACTGTTGAAATTAATGAGTTAGAAAAAAATTTAGATAAATCAATTAGTTTTTCTGGTGTTTTTGATATTAGTAGAAATATTGAAATTTGTTCGAAGGGAGGTGTAATTTCATCTTCTGAATTGTTAGAGATAGCGAAAACAATTGCTGCAGCAAGAAATTTAAAAAAAATCTTGTTAGATTTTGAACAAAGGCCTTATATTTCATCATTCACAAAAAATTTAATTGACCATCAGAATATCGAAACGATTTTTAAAAAAGGCATTGAATCCAATGGAAGGATCTCAGACAATGCTAGTAATGAACTATCTATTCTTAGAAAAGAATTTTTATCTAAGAAACTTGAAAGAAAAATATTAGTTGAAAAATTTATTCAGAAGAATTTAGCTTATTTGCAAGATACTACTATTGGAGATCGATATGGAAGGCCTGTTTTAGCAGTGAAAGTTAATTATGTAGATAAATTTAAAGGAATAATTCATGACTCTTCATCTTCAGGAAATACAGTATATTTTGAGCCTGAAAGTGTAGTAACTAAAGGTAATAAGATTGCTTCTTTAGAGGCTAGGATCACAGCAGAAGAATTTAAATTACTCAAGAAATGGTCCCAGGTTGTTAGTGATAATTCAGAAAATCTTATTGAAATGGCATCCATTTTATTGAGATTAGAAAATGCCCTAACTCGTTCAAGATATTCGAAATGGATTGGAGGTAAAACTCCTACTTTTGAGAAAAGTCCTATTATTTCTTTAATTGGTTTTTCTCATCCATTATTGATTTGGGAACATAAGAAAAAAGGAGCCCCTTCACCAGTAGCTGTCGATTTTTATATAAATAGAAATATTAAAGTTGTAGCTATTACAGGGCCAAATACTGGAGGTAAAACAGCAGCTTTAAAAGGTTTGGGCTTGTCTTTACTTATGGCTAGAGCAGGATTATTGATACCTTCAACTAATAATCCTATTATCCCTTTTTGTCCAAATATATATGTGGATATAGGAGATAATCAATCATTAGAAGAAAATTTATCTACCTTCAGTGGGCACATATCCCGCATAAAAGAAATATTAGATTCACTTGATTATAAGAAAGGATTGTCGGTTGTTTTGCTAGATGAGATTGGATCTGGCACAGATCCTCTTGAAGGAAGTGCTCTTGCGATGGCTTTATTAAAAGAATTTGCAAATAAATCTGATATCACTTTTGCAACTACACATTATGGAGATATTAAGGCTTTAAAATATAACGACTCAAGATTTGAAAACGTATCAGTTGCCTTTGATGAGGATTCTTTGAAGCCAAAATATATACTCAACTGGGGTATTCCTGGGAGAAGTAATGCTTTGTCGATTTCAAAGAGAATTGGTCTCGATGAAAGCATACTCAATGAAGCTGCAAATTATCTAAAGCCAAAAGAAGTTGACAATATTAACAGTATTATCAAAGGACTTGAGGAAGAGAAGATTAAACAACAAAATTCTGCAGAAGCTGCTGCAGAATTGATTGCAAGGACTGAAATATTACATGATGAACTGAAGAGAAATTATGAATATCAAAAAATAAATGCTGAAAAAATCCAGGAAATTGAAAGGTCTAAATTATCAAAACATATTGTATCCGCTAAAAAAGAGGTGATAGATTTGATTAAAAAATTAAGAGATAAAAATGTTAATGGAGAGGATACGAGAATTATTGGAAAAAGATTAAAGGAAATTGAAACGGAACATTTAACCCAAAAAAAATCTGAAAAGTCAATATCTTGGAACCCTCAGGTAGGTGATTTTGTAAAAATTAAAAGTCTAAATAGTACGGGACAAATTGTAGATTTAGATAAAAAAGGTGGTTTTTATGAAATTAAATGTGGTTCATTCAGAAGCACATTATCTGTAAATGACTTTGAGGGTATTAATGGAGAAAAGCCTAATATCAAAAGGTCAAAAATTGAGATCAAGTCTACAAGAGAGGATTTTTCTTTTTCTAAAATTAGAACGAGTAAAAATACAATTGACGTAAGAGGGTTAAGAGTTCATGAAGCCGAAATAATTATTGAGGAGAAAATAAGAAAATTTCATGGACCGTTATGGATTGTTCATGGAATTGGAACCGGAAAATTAAAAAAAGGACTAAGAAATTGGTTATCAGGTTTAAATTATGTTGATAAGATTGAAGATGCAGCCAACAACGAGGGTGGCCCTGGTTGCAGTATTGCGTGGATAAAATAAAATTTAAAATACCTAGAAAACAATTTAATAAGCGTAATTAAGTGCAATTTATTGATCAAGCCAACATTATTCTTAAAGCTGGAAAAGGAGGAAATGGAATAGTTTCATTTAGAAGAGAAAAATTCGTTCCTGCTGGAGGACCTTCGGGGGGAAATGGTGGAAGAGGGGGTTCAGTTATTTTGATGGCTGATAATAATCTTCAAACATTATTAGATTTCAAATTCAAACGAGAAATAATTGCTGAAGATGGATGCAAAGGAGGCCCTAATAAGAGATCAGGTGCTTCAGGTGAGGATAGAATCCTTAAAGTTCCCTGCGGTACAGAAATAAGAGATATTAAAACCGGCATTATTTTAGGAGACTTAACTAAAGATAAACAGAGTTTAACTATTGCTATTGGAGGAAGAGGTGGACATGGTAATGCTTATTATTTAAGTAATCAAAATAGAGCCCCAGAATCATTCACTGAAGGAAAAGATGGTGAGATATGGGAGGTTCAATTAGAACTAAAACTTCTTGCAGAGGTCGGGATTATAGGCCTTCCAAATGCTGGTAAAAGTACTTTGATTTCCGTTGTATCATCTGCCCGTCCAAAAATTGCAAATTATCCTTTCACGACTCTAATACCTAACTTAGGTGTAGTAAGAAAAATTGATGGTAATGGTTGCCTTTTTGCGGATATTCCTGGATTAATATCAGGTGCAGCTGATGGAGTAGGTTTAGGGCATGATTTTTTAAGGCACATCCAAAGAACGAAGATTCTTGTTCACTTAATTGATGCAATTGCAGAAAATCCTTTAAATGATTTTGAGATTATTGAGCAGGAATTAAAAAAATATGGGAAAGGTCTTCTAGATAAAGAGAGGATAATAGTATTGAATAAAATGGAGCTTGTAGATGACGATTATTTGAAAATAATTACAAATAAGTTAGAAGATTTATCTAAAAAGAAAGTTTTAGTTATTTCTTCATCTCTAAAAAAAGGTTTATCTTCACTGCTTTCTGAAGTATGGAAGAGGATCTAACTTAAATTAAAAATTTTTTTGTAAAAAAAACACTTGATTTAATAATGAAAATTAGTCATAAATAAGATAATTCTTAAGAAACAATATGAATTTCTATACTTGCTTTGATAAACAAGGAAAAATAATAGCTAGATGTCAAACAATTCAAGATATCGAGGTTTTGAAGAAAATGGGAAGACCAATTGTAGAAGTCAAGGAAATGAAAAATGAGGAGTCGGTTGTTTGTTCGCTTACAGGAAGTCCATCTGACTTTAATAGAGATTACTAAAAAATTTAAAAATAAAAAAAGGGCTCTAAAAGCCCTTTTTTATTGTGCATTATCGATCAAAAGAAAACTTAATCATCATAAACAAGACATTCCGGTTCATCAGGATTGGCATCACAGAAAAGTTCCAGAGCATTAGGATCATGTTTATCCTCTGGATGATGATCCTTATAGTCCTCCAGTTCTTTTAGCTCTTCAGTTAAATGTCTGACCTTTGGAAGATTGCCCTCTGCTTTTGCAGATTCGATTTCCGATTGATCTTTTTGAATGTGTTCGTCAATGGATTTCATTTTAAGCTTTTCGTACTTTAGTAGACATACATAACATAGTTAATTTCTAATGAAATTGCATTATCCATGAACTAAATAAGTGTTCATTACAACATCATTTTTTTTCTAAATTGATTTTATGTATTTTTTAGGACTCTAATCTCATTATTTCTTCTAACGATGGTAAAACTGGGATTAGTTGATTTGGGTTTAAAGGGAATAAAGCTTTGTAGTAATCTTTTTTCCATTCATTGTCGAAGCATGTTCTATTTACGTTAGATAAGTTAAAGAATTTTAATCTCCATTCAATAATCATTTCGAAACTTGATAGTTCTTGTTCAGTACATTTGAAAAGTTTGCTATAAATCAATTCCCATCTTATAAGCGTTGGAAAAAGGTAAATATCTGCGTAGGTTAACTCCTCTCCAAATATCCAGTCCCCTTTGTTTTTCTCTAGTAAATTTTCAACTTCAATTATAGCGGCGAAAAGATTTTGACTTGCTTTTTCGTAAGCTGACTGGTTTCTGGCAAAACCACATTTATATACGCCATCATTAATGCTGTTATTTATTAAATGTAAAAATTTTTGATTACAGTCTTTAATAGTTAATATCTGAATTTTTGATTGAATTTTTATTGAATTGAGTAGTCTTATAATTTGTGAACTTTCATTAGACAAAATATTTACTTCATCTTTTACAAAACTAATTAAAAGAGGTAATGTCGCTCTCAAAATAATCTTTTTATTAGCTTTTTTGTAAATGTCTGAAAGTCTCATACATCCCTTAAACTTTCTCTTGAAAATCCATTCGCCATGCTCAAGATCTGCTTTTAAAAAAATAACTTTAACTTTTTTAGATAAATGTTTTATTTCGTGGACGAGTAAAGTTCTTTGACACCATGGACAAGAATTCCCTACCAATAAATAAATTTGTCCATTCTCATTATTAATATCGTATTCACTATCAATTGTTATACCTTTAGGCCTTTTATAGTTACCATGTATATCTGATGGTGCGAAGCCATTCATTAATTGGGTCCAAAACCAAAACCAGAATTTTCTGGTGAATTTTATAAGGTATTTATTTTGCATAAAATTTTATTTTTAATGAAAAAATGACTGTTCAAAGAATACTTATCGTTTCAGGTACTCATGGGAATGAAATTAATCCTGTTTGGGCGGTTAAGAAATTTAATAGAGAGGAAAAGAGTTTAAATCATGGTATCAACTATGAGTACGTCATAGGAAATCCTGTTGCCTATGAAAAAGGTTACAGATATATAGATGAAGATTTAAATAGATCTTTCAAAGAATTTAAAAATCATGATCAAGACAATAATAGTGTTTATGAGATTAATAGAGCTAATTTTTTAGTCGATCAATTTGGAATCCATGGATCTAAGCCCTGTCAAATTGCGATTGATTTACATACCACTACTGCAAATATGGGAACAAGCATTGTTTTATATGGGAGGAGATTCAAAGATTTTTGTTTAGCTGCATTACTACAGAACAAATTTGGATTGCCTATTTATTTGCACGAAAAAGACCAAGCCCAAACAGGCTTTCTTGTAGAAGCTTGGCCATGTGGTTTAGTTATTGAAATAGGAGCTGTCGCACAAAATTTTTATGATCCAAAAATCATTGATAGATTCTTAATAATCATTGGATCTATAAGGGAAGAGATAGATAAATTAAAAAACAACCTTATAGAACTTCCAAAGGAATTGGTTGTTCATGTTCATCAAGAGAGTATAGATTATCCAAGAAATGAAAAAGGATATATTGATGGCCTAATACATCCTGCAAGAATAAACCAAGATTGGAAAATGATTAAAAAAGGAGATCCATTATTTCTTGATAGCCAAGGAATAACTCATAAATATGATGGAGAACAATTGATTTGGCCTGTTTTCATTGGCGAAGTAGCCTATAAGGAAAAAAAAATTGCGATGAGCTATACGAAGAAAGAAGTTATTAGTTCTAGCAATCAATGGGTTTTTGAGTTTGAAAGCCTTTAAATCAAGAAACAAGGACAATAAATTGATGAAAACTAATAAGGATTTTTTATTTAAAAGATAAGTTTATTTAATATTTAATGCTTTTATTTTTTTTGCTAAGTCTTAATCCTTAAAACCTTAAATTCTTGCGCTCCAATAAATAACAGCTCCAAAAGCCTCTAATTGCAGTCTTCTATGCTTAGCCTCTCTTAAGGAAACTACCTCTTTCGATCTTTTTCCGTTAAGAAGCCATTCGATTATTACCAAGTTAAATCCTCAATAACAAAGAAAATATTAAGACATCGAGGTTCTTTTCTCTGATTTTGAAAAAAATAAGTTTACTTAAAGAAAAAAAAATTACACATTTTTAGCGATTTTGGTCTAAAATCTTCGAAGCGGAATCTATTTTCCGTTTTTATTTACACGTCTCACTTTTAGAGACATACTTTACGAACTCATGACAACTATTCAGCAGCAGCGTTCTTCGCTGTTAAAAGGTTGGCCACAGTTTTGTGAGTGGGTAACATCAACTAACAACAGAATTTATGTTGGTTGGTTTGGTGTCTTAATGATTCCATGCCTACTTACAGCAGCGGCTTGCTTCATCGTTGCATTCATCGCAGCACCACCAGTAGACATCGACGGAATTAGAGAGCCAGTTGCTGGTTCATTCCTATATGGAAACAACATCATCTCAGGTGCAGTTGTTCCTTCATCTAACGCTATTGGTCTACACTTCTACCCAATTTGGGAAGCAGCTACTGTAGATGAGTGGTTATACAACGGTGGTCCTTACCAGCTTGTAATTTTCCACTTCCTTATCGGTATCTCAGCATACATGGGAAGACAGTGGGAGCTTTCATACCGTTTAGGTATGCGTCCATGGATCTGTGTTGCATATTCTGCACCAGTTTCAGCAGCTTTCGCAGTATTTCTTGTATACCCATTCGGTCAAGGTTCATTCTCTGACGGAATGCCTCTAGGTATCTCTGGAACATTTAACTTCATGTTTGTTTTCCAGGCAGAGCACAACATCCTTATGCACCCATTCCATATGGCTGGTGTTGCTGGTATGTTCGGAGGATCTTTATTCTCAGCTATGCATGGTTCACTTGTTACTTCATCTCTAATCAGAGAAACAACTGAGACAGAATCTCAGAACTATGGTTACAAGTTCGGACAAGAAGAAGAAACATACAACATCGTTGCAGCTCATGGCTACTTCGGTCGTTTGATCTTCCAATATGCAAGTTTCAACAACAGCAGAAGTCTTCACTTCTTCCTAGCTGTATTCCCAGTTGTTTGTGTATGGTTAACTTCAATGGGTATCTGCACAATGGCATTCAACCTTAACGGTTTCAACTTCAACCAGTCAGTTGTTGATGCAAACGGTAAGATTGTTCCTACATGGGGTGATGTTCTTAACAGAGCAAACCTAGGTATGGAAGTAATGCACGAGCGTAACGCTCACAACTTCCCACTTGATCTAGCAGCAGCTGAGTCTACAACAGTAGCTCTTTCAGCTCCAGCTATCGGTTAAGCTTAAAGTTCTTAATTTTATAAGCCCCCTTTAGGGGGCTTTTTTTTGTTTAATTTTCAATTGGTTTCATATAATGTTTATATATAGATAAAACATTTGATATTTCTATGAGTAGTAGTTTTGGAAAAATTTTTCGTGTTAGTACTTTTGGAGAATCACATGGTGGTGCAGTAGGAGTTATCCTTGATGGATGTCCCCCTAAGTTAAAAGTAGATATAAATCTGATACAAAATGATTTAGATAGGCGCAGACCTGGCCAAAGTGACATTACAACACCCCGGAATGAAGAAGATAAAATTGAAATATTAAGTGGGATAAAGGAAGGGTTAACACTTGGAACTCCAATAGCAATGTTGGTAAGAAACAAAGATCAAAGACCAGGCGATTATAATAGTTTGGAACAGGTATTTAGACCTTCTCATGCAGATGGTACATATCATCTGAAATATGGGATTCAGGCAAGTTCTGGCGGTGGGAGAGCCTCTGCCAGAGAAACAATTGGAAGAGTTGCAGCTGGTGCTGTAGCGAAACAATTATTAAAAACCTTCTGTAATACTGAAATACTATCTTGGGTAAAGCGTATACATGATATTGATTCTGATATAAACAAAGAGAAGATTTCTCGAAAAAAAATAGACTCAAATATTGTTAGATGTCCTGATGAAAAGGTATCAATAGAAATGATCGAGAGAATTAAAGAATTAAAGCGTCAAGGAGACTCTTGCGGCGGTGTTATTGAATGTCTAGTAAGAAATGTTCCCTCTGGTCTTGGAATGCCTGTTTTTGATAAATTAGAAGCTGATTTAGCAAAGGCTTTGATGTCTTTGCCCGCTACGAAAGGCTTTGAAATAGGTTCAGGTTTCTCTGGAACTTATTTAAAAGGAAGCGAACATAATGATTCGTTCATTAAGTCTGATGATTCTAGTAAGTTAAGAACAACATCTAATAATTCAGGAGGTATACAGGGAGGAATAAGTAATGGTGAAAATATTGAGATGAAGATAGCTTTTAAACCTACAGCAACCATCGGGAAAGAACAGAAAACAGTGAATGCTGAAGGTAAAGAGGTTCTGATGAAAGCAAAAGGGAGACATGATCCATGCGTTCTTCCAAGAGCAGTTCCTATGGTTGATGCTATGGTCGCTTTAGTACTTGCTGATCATTTGCTTCTAAATCATGCCCAATGTGACTTGATAAATAAGTAGTTGTTTTTTGAAAAAATATATTCATCCTTAACTCAATTATTTTTGAGCCATTCAAATATTTTTGGATCAAATTTTTTATTTACGATAGCTTTATCTCCAATTACGACTGATTTATACCCTAAAGATTTACAAGTTTTTAAATCATTGATTGATAGTCCTCCAGCAGCAATGAAATCAATATTTTTATAGTTGAATATATCTATCGAACTATCTTTACTTTTTATTGGGTAAATTTTGATGATGTTGCAATTTAAATGTATCGCTTCCTTAAGATCCTTTAAATTATTAATTCCTGGTATTAATAAATAATTCTTTGACTGCGCATAATTGAAAAGATCTTTATCCCAAAATTTCATCATCGAAAAATTTAATCCAATTTTTAAAGAATCCTCTATTGATTGCTTATTAATTATGGAGGCAGAGCCTAAATTAATTCTTGGATATTTAATTTTGATATCGGAAACAAAATCTGACCAATTTTCGTTGTTTGACCAACTTATTTCAATATTCCTCAATCCTAATTTTATTAAGCTTTCTAATTCTTCAAAAAATGAATTTCTTATAGAGGTATTTGAGTAAATATTATTTTTTAGTTTTATTAGTAAAAAAAAAGACTCTGTTTTCAGGAACTCCGAAAAAGAATCTTCTTTATTATTCATTAAAAATTTAAACTTTCGTCATTAAATATAGTTTGCGACTTTTACTTCTGATCGGTTAAGCAAGTCTTGGATATCTTCGGTGTCTATAGTTTCTCTTTCGATAAGCATTTGAGCCATTTCGTCAAGAACAGTTCTATTATCTGTTAAAACTTTTGTAGCTCTCTTATATGCAACATCAACAAGTTCTGAAACCTCTACATCAATTGTTGCGGCTGTGTCTTCAGAAAAATCTCTTGTAGAACTCATATCTCTTCCGAGAAACATTCCACCTTGAGATTGACCTAGAGCGACTGGACCTATCTTGTCACTCATACCGAATTTAGTGATCATTTGTCTTGCTACATTGGCAACTTGTTGTAAATCATTTGAAGCTCCGGTTGTTACCTCTTCTTCACCATAGACTATTTCTTCAGCAACCCTTCCACCAAGAGCTACAGCCATTTGATTTTGAAGGTAAGAACGAGAGTAAAGACCAGACTCCATTCTTTCTTCACTTGGAGTAAAGAAGGTTAGACCTCCAGCTTGACCCCTTGGAATGATAGAAACTTTTGCCACTGGATCATAATCAGGCATTAATGCTCCTACGAGTGCATGACCAGCTTCGTGATAAGCAACTAATTCTTTTTTCTTATCACTGATTACTCTATCTTTCTTTTCTGGGCCAGCCATAACTCTTTCGATGGCATCACCGACTTCATCGTTACTTACTTTATCTAAATCTTTTCTAGCTGCTAGTATTGCTGCTTCATTTAAAAGATTAGCTAAATCTGCACCGGTAAATCCTGGTGTTCTTCTAGCAACTTTATCTAAATCAACATCTTTTGAAAGTGTTTTATCTTTGGCATGAACATTTAAAATTTGCAATCTGCCAGCATAATCTGGTCTATCTACTGTTACTTGTCTATCGAATCTTCCAGGGCGCATTAAAGCTGAATCTAAGACATCTGGTCTGTTGGTAGCGGCAACTATTATTATTCCTGAATTGCCTTCGAAACCATCCATTTCGGTTAAGAGTTGATTTAATGTTTGTTCTCTTTCATCATTTCCTCCGCCCATACCAGCACCTCTTTGTCTTCCAACAGCATCTATTTCGTCAATAAACACAATACAAGGAGCATTCTTTTTAGCTTGTTCAAAAAGATCTCTAACTCTACTAGCGCCAACCCCTACAAACATCTCTACAAATTCTGAACCCGATATTGAGAAAAAAGGCACACCTGCTTCTCCAGCCACTGCTTTAGCTAGCAATGTTTTTCCTGTACCAGGAGGTCCAACAAGAAGAACTCCCTTTGGAATTTTAGCTCCGACTGCAGTAAATCTATCTGGACTTTTAAGAAAATCAACAACCTCAGTGAGTTCTAATTTTGCACCCTCAACACCAGCAACATCTGAAAATGTTACTTGTGTAGATGGTTCCATTTGGAGTCTAGCTTTGCTCTTGCCGAAACTCATGGCAGGGTTGCCACCTCCAGCATTTCCGCTTTGGGATCTTCTGAAAAGAAAAAATAGGCCTCCGATCAAAAGTACTGGGAAAATCAAGCTACTTACAGCTTGTTGCCATGGATTAGCTAATTTAGTGGGAGTTACAGCAATGTCTACATTATTTTCAGTTAGGATTTTTAATAAATCTTTATCTGGAGCTAAATTGACCTCAGATCTGCTTCCATCATTTTCAACAACTTGAGCTGTTGCATTGTCTGGAGATATGAGTACTCTACTGATTTCTTTATCTTGAACTGCTTCTATGAAATCACTATATCTTAGGGTCTTTGTAGCACTTTCTGTACTAGGTTTATCAAATACAGAGGTGCCAATGAAAATTACAGTAATGACTGCTAGAACATAAAGTCCTACGTTTCTCCAACGTTTGTTCACGATAAATAATTTCTAATATTTACATGATACTAATAATAAAACATTATTAGGAGCGTCTTAGAACATCTACTACACTTTTGAATGCAAACCATTCAGGAATTGGTTCGCCATTCCTCAATCTCTTTCTAAATTCAGTACCACTAAGTTTCATA
>JAOOLS010000010.1 GCA_028408915.1 Prochlorococcus sp. AH-716-J09 | reverse complement strand
CTTGCTATAGTTTGTTCCATTTATCCTCGCAGATGCGTTAATTCTAGAGATCCAAAGTCTTCTAAAATCTCTTTTTCTTCTTCTTCTATCCCTATAAGCATTACAAAGAGCTTTCATCACTCTTTGGTTTGCGGTTCTAAAAAGATTTTTGTTGCCGCCTCTAAAACCTTTTGCAAGATTTAAGATTTTGTTTCTTCTTTTTCTGGCTATGTTGCCTCTTTTTACCCTTGCCATGAATATCTAATAAAAATTGGTTAAAGATTTATGCGTATGGAATCATTAATCTTACATTATCAGCATCTCTTTCATCAACTACAGCTTTTGTTGATAGATGTCTTTTTAATTTTGAGCTTTTATGATCAAGTAAATGATTATGGAAAGCTCTTCTTCTCATGAATTTTCCCGTCGCAGTAGCTTTAAATCTTTTGGCAGCTGATTTACGAGTTTTTAGTTTAGACATTTAAGTCAAATGTGTTTAATTAGGATAATCTAAACCTTTATACGCATTGGTGCAAATTAAAGTTTTTAATTGATAAGGAAAGTTCTAATTTATGAAATTTAAATTTGCCTTTTTAAACTTATTTTTAGGTTGTATTTCTCTTTTTATAATAAACACTAAATTTATTGCAAATGCAAAAGGAGAAGAATTACTAAAGGTTGAACTCAATAATGAAATTAAAAAAGGAAAATTTTTAATTGGTTTAAAGCAATATTTAGGCGGGGAGAATGATAGTTTTTCGGAGAAAAAGAATATAAACTTTACAACTAATAAAGGTTTTTTAAACTTGATTTCGTCCAACGGTATTAAACATAAATCAAAACAGATAAATATTACTTGGGAGGATATTCCCGTCAAAAATCCAAAAACAATTGAAAGAATTGTTTTTGGTCCTTTTGCTAGCTATGAATCGGCAAAAAAACAATCAGAGAAACTAAGAGATAAAGGATTTGAGACGACTGTTGCCTACCCTAAAAATTGGGAAGTATGGATTCCATTTCAAGATTATCTGCCAGAGTTTGAATTAAAAAATAAGATTTTCAGAAAAACAAAAAATTTTCAAATTACTCCTGTTCTTAGAAATGACTACAATGGTATGAAACTTGAAGGTCCTATATATATTTATTCTGAAGAGAAAATAAAAATAAATGGTGTTAATTTTGGCAAAAATTTTTATTTAATAAAGGATTTATATGGAACTTGGACCTTAGTTCAAAAAATTGAATTTGATGACTATTTAGCAGGTGTTTTGCCATATGAAATTGGACCCAATTCTCCTTTAGAAGCACTCAAGGCTCAAGCAGTTATTGCAAGAACTTGGGGCATATTTAATTCTGAGAGATTTAATATGGATAAATATCATTTATGTATAAGCACTCAATGCCAAGTTTATAAGCCCTCTGAAATTTCATATAAAAACGTACAAAGAGCCATAGACGAAACTTCAAATTTAATTCTCACTCATGAAAATCAACCAATAAATGCTTTTTACCATGGTTCTAATGGTGGAGTATCTGCTACTGCAGGCGAGTCTTGGCAAATTCAAGATTATTCTTATTTCAATTCAATCATAGATGGTTCTAAATCGTTAAATAAAATTTTTAAACTTCCAATTACAAATGAATCTTATTTAAATAATTTTTTAGATTTTGATAAAGAACAGTTTTATGGGAGTAATCATTCTCTTTTTCGATGGAACAAGAAAATTTCAAATCTTGAAATTAAGGAAAAGTTAATTAAAAACAAACTTATGAATATTAATGAAGATGTTTTGGATTTAAATTCTATTGAACGTGGGTCTAGTGGCAGAGTGACTAAATTGGAAATACAAACGGACAAGGATAATAAATCTATTGTTCTTGTTAAAGATGATATTCGACGGGTATTAAATTTTATACCTAGTAATTTGTTTACTATTAATAAATTAAATGATGATTTATGGCTTTTGAGAGGAGGAGGCTTCGGTCATGGTGTAGGTTTATCTCAGTCAGGAGCAATTGAAATGGCTAAATTAGGATTCTCTTATGAACAAATATTGAATCATTACTATCGAAATGCAAAACTAAAAAAATTTGAGATATTGTCTCAATGGAAGTTAAGTAATTAACAATTTACTTTTATGAGTAAGGGTTTTTATAAAAATCGAAGATTGAAGTCGTTTATATTTCTTAGTACTTGTTTTTTATTAGCTTTTATTCCTCATGCTAATAATATCGAAAATTTCTTTTACATAATATTGACTCTTTCTCTTGTGATTGTTTTTTACGGTTTAATAGTTATTTCTAGAAATTTCAAAAGGAACAACGTTTTAAATACTGTAAGCAGAATAATTAGCAATAAAGATTTACCTGTGCTTGATATTTTAGTCGCAGCTAGAGATGAAGAGAATGTCATATCAAGATTAGTTGAAAGATTATTCAGTTTAGATTATCCAACAAATAAATTAAATATTTACATAATCGATGATGGTAGTTCTGATAAGACACCTTTAATTTTAGATCGATTATCTAGACAATATGACAAGCTAAAAGTCATAAGTCGTTCTCCAAATGCAGGTGGAGGAAAGTCAGGAGCTTTGAATTATGCCTTGAAATTTACCCAAGGTGAATGGTTATTAGTTTTGGATGCTGATGCTGAATTAAAACAAGATTCTTTGATAAGGTTATTTAGTTTTGTAGAAGAGGGTGATTGGTCTGCTGTTCAATTAAGAAAATCAGTAACAAATGTAAGTAAGAATTTTTTAACTTCCTGTCAGTCAATGGAGATGGCTATGGATGCAATCTTTCAATATGGAAGATTATCAGTTGCTGGAGTTTCCGAATTAAGGGGAAATGGTCAATTAATTAAGAAAGAAACATTATTAGCATGTGGTTCTTTTAATGAAGATACAGTTACAGATGATCTTGATTTGAGTTTGAGATTATTATTATCAAAATCTAGAATTGGAATCTTATGGGATCCTCCAGTAATGGAGGAGGCAGTTGAGAATTTAAATGCTTTATTAGCGCAAAGGCAAAGATGGGCAGAGGGAGGGTTGCAAAGATTCTTCGATTATGGAGATCAATTATTTACTAAAAAAATAGATTATTTGCAGAAATTTGATTTAACTTACTTTTTCATCTTGCAATATGCATTACCAATCATTTCTATTTTTGATTTAATTTTCAGTATTGCTTTTTTAGATTCACCAGTTTATTGGCCTATTTCATTCACAGCTTTTATGTTATCTGGAATTGCTTTTTGGTACGGTTCTTATTGTAAAAGTGAAGTACCTGTATTGCAAAAAAGCAATTTTTTGATGGTATTTGTATCGGTTTTTTATTTATCACATTGGTTTTTAGTAATCCCTTGGGTAACTATAAAGATGTCTATTTTTCCCAAAAAGATACTCTGGCGAAAGACTCTTCATACTGGAGTTTAATCTATTCATCAAGGTCTATAATTTCTCCATTAAAAAAATTTGCTAAGTTTTTTGAGCTATCATCATAAGTATCCTCGTTAGATATTTTTGTTGACGAATTAGTTTTTGGTTCTATTTTTTTTATTGGTCGGAAATTATTTACTTCATTTTGGTTTATTTCTGGAGGGTTTATTGGGTTACTTTTATTTAATTGTTTGGTTGAAAAATTAAGTATTATTCCATCTCCAAATATCTTTTTTACAGTATCTTCAATTATAACTTTTCTGCTTTTTATCATATTTTCCCAGTTTGGTGATAATGCAATTGTGATTTTCTCCGAATCAAAACTTTCAAGTTCGGCTTGTTGTGAAAGTAACATTCTTGTTGATGGTAACTCTACTTTAGAAAGAATTAATTCCCATTTATCTTTTAAATTTGATCTAGGATTATTTTGGTTTTTTTCAGAAATATTTTCAATACTTTCTTTTTCAAGAACTTCAAATTTTTCTAATTTTTCGTCTTTTTTTCCGATCAATTCCTTGTGAGTGATCTCCTCTTGGATACTTGGTTTTGGAATCTCATCTGAAATATTTTCTTTATTAATTAGAATGTTTTTTCTATTTTCATGCTTCTCCTCAGTCGTATTATTTTTACTTTCTTTTTTATTTGCAAAACTTTTTATCTCTTGACTATCCAAAATACCAGTTAAATGTATTTCAAACCAAAGCCTTGGATTATCACTTGATTTGATTTGATATTCAATATTTCTCAGATTATTATGCCAATTAATTATTGTTGATTTATTTATTGTTTTTGAGATTTTATCTAACTCCTCTCGAAATTCATTAGACGTATAATAAAGATCTGAATATTCATTATTAGTAGTGTGTAATAGTAGATCTCTTGTTATATTCAATAATCCGATAATTATTTGAAGAGGTTCGTTCCCGGCATCATATAATTTGTTGCAGTTGTCAATTAATGACTCTGGATTATTCTCAACCAACGATTTAATCAGATTTGTTAATTCACTTTCTGATACTTCTCCTAGAAGGTTTTGTATATTATTAATTGTTATCCCTTCTGGTAAAAGATTCAATTGTTCAAGGAGGCTTTGTGCATCTCTCATACCTCCATTAGACCTTTTTGCAATCATTTTTAACGCCTGAACTTCGTACTTAATGGATTCTTTTTCGGCGATTTCTGATAAATGTTGAAAAATATCACTAGGGCTTATTCTTCTAAAATCAAACTTTTGGCATCTACTTTTTATCGTATTTAATACTCTCTCAGGATTTGTCGTCGCAAGTATAAATACAACTCTTGAGGGCGGTTCTTCAATAGTTTTTAGTAAAGCATTTGAAGCTGCCGTTGAAAGCATATGACATTCATCAATTACATAGACTTTCCATCTCGCTTGAGTAGGTGCAAATCTCGCTCTTTCTATAATTTCTCTTATATTTTCTACTCCTGTATTTGATGCTGCATCAATCTCGATAATATCTAAAGCGCTCCCATCTGTAATTTGTCTACATAAGTCACATTTACAACAAGGAGTTATCGTAGGTTGGTCGAATGCTTGGCAATTTAGAGATTTTGCAAATATTCTTGCACTTGATGTTTTTCCAGTGCCTCTTGGACCATTAAAAAGATATGCAGATGCAATTTTTTTTGTTAATAGAGCTTGTTTGAGTGTAATGGATATAAATTTTTGCCCAACTAGTTCGTCTAAGTTGTTTGGTCTATATTTTTGATGAAAAGGCTTATGTATATTTGGCATTTATTTTTCATTAATAAGAAAAATTATGGATTCAATTAAAAAAATTAAACTCTAATTTTATGCAGACTCTTTAATGATTCTTTTTGATCCTGAAGGTAGTTTAACAATTTTAGATGAGAACAAATTATCTACCATTTTTTTCGTAATTGTGAATTCTTTTACATTTTCTTCAGAAGGCAAAGTGTACATTATGTCTAGCATTAGCTCTTCAATTATTGATCTTAATGCTCTTGCACCTGTTTTTCTTTTGTATGCTTCATTTGCTATCGCTTCAACAGAATCAGGCTCAAATGATAATTCAACATTATCCATACTTAGCAAAGTTTTGAATTGCTTTACTAATGCATCTCTTGGTTGAGTCAAAATAGATTCTAAAGTTTCTTTAGTAAGACGATCTAATACAGCACAAACCGGAATTCTTCCAATAAATTCTGGAATTAGGCCATAATTCACTAAGTCATCTAGTTCTAAATTTTTTAGGGAATCTCTTGGGTCTACTATTTTTTTTGTATCAACTTTGTTTTGATCTGAATTGGTGGTAAAACCAATAGAGTGTTTACCCATACGCTTTTGAACGATATCCTCTAAACCTATAAAGGCTCCCCCACAAATAAATAGTATTTGACTCGTATCAATTTGGATGCAGTCATGATAAGGATGTTTTCTTCCGCCTTGAGGTGGCACATTAGCAATTGTTCCTTCAAGCATTTTTAATAATGCTTGCTGTACCCCTTCACCGGAGACATCTCTAGTAATTGAAGGATTCTCGCTTTTTCTCGCAATTTTATCAATTTCATCAATATAAATGATTCCTTTTTGAGCTAGTTCTACATTCATTTCTGATTTCTGTAAAAGTCTTAAAAGTATGTTTTCAACATCCTCCCCAACATATCCAGCTTCTGTCAAAGTCGTTGCATCAGCTACTGCAAAAGGAACATCTAAAAACTCTGCTAAAGTTTGCGCCAATAATGTTTTTCCACTTCCAGTAGGGCCAATAAGTAAAATATTTGATTTTTGTAATTTAGTTGCTTGTGAATCAGTTGAATTGCTATTTTTACTTTCTTCTTTAACTTTCCAAGCTAATCGCTTGTAGTGATTGTATACGGCTACTGATAATATTTTTTTGGCAGATTCTTGTCCAACAACTTGATTATCTAGAAAACTTTTTATTTCTAATGGCTTAGGAATTGAGGTTAATTCTAAAGGAACAGATTTTTTTGGATTATCAGTTGGTAATTTCTTTTTTACTTGTGGAGAGTTGTTTGTGTTCGCTTGATTATCAAGTAGTTCTTCATCGAGAATCTCATTACAAAGGTCTATGCATTCATCACAGATATAAACCCCAGGACCCGCTATAAGCTTTCTTACTTGGTCTTGTGACTTCCCGCAAAATGAACATTTAAGATGGGCGTCGAATTTAGCCATCGATTATAAGTTTTTAAAGTGAAAGGTGTTAAATATTCCCTATTCACTAGGATTGCTCATAAATATCATTTCGTCATCATATTCTTAAAAAATCAGAACCCCTTGTCACTTTTTGATAACTTTATCAATTAATCCATATTCGACTGCTTCTGAGGGGGATAAAAAGTAATCTCTTTCTGTATCTTCATTAATTTTTTCTAAAGGTTGACCGGTATGTTCAGCTAAAAGTGAATTTAATGTTTTCTTGAGAAAAAGTATTTCTTTAGCTTGTATTTCAATCTCTACTGCTTGACCTTGTGCACCTCCCAGAGGTTGATGAATCATAATCCTAGAATTAGGTAAAGCTAATCTTTTCCCCTTTGCTCCTCCAGAAAGTAGAAATGCCCCCATACTTGCAGCTACTCCAAAACATATTGTCACTACATCGGGCGATATTTGTTGCATGGTATCATAAATGGCCATTCCTGCAGTTACTGAGCCTCCAGGAGAATTGATATATATTTGTATGTCTTTTTCGGGATCTTCAGCTTCAAGAAATAATAATTGTGCAACAAGGGAGTCAGATACTTGATCATTAATTCCAGTACCTAAAAAAATTATTCTTTCCCTCAATAATCTTGAATATATATCAAAAGCTCTTTCTCCTCTACCTGATTGTTCTATAACGGTGGGAACAGCGGCAATAGTTTTATGATTACTTTCGTAAGAACTTATTGAGCTTTGGATTAAATGTTTTTTTTCTGAGTTCACAAATTAGTTTTAGTCTTATAAATAATTTAGGGGGTTTTTGTTTAATTAGTAGGAAATTTCATAAATTATTTTTTTTCTTTTTTATTTCGAGTTTTTGTAGTTCCTGTAGTTTTTGTAGTTTTTGGAGTTTTAGTGGCAGTTTTTGCGGCTTTTGATGCTTTGGAGGTTTTTGTAGTTTTTTCTTTTACTTCAGAATTTTCTTCAAGCCAAATTATTAATTTCTCTTTGAGCAGATCTTTACTTACTACTTCTATTAATCTTTTAATATCTATTTGTTTTGAAGATTGAGAGATTGCATCTTCATAATCTTTCATTTTTAAATCAATTTCATCTTTCTCGACTTTTATGTTTTCTGTTTCAGCTAATGCTTTTAAAGCTAAATTTCTTTGAACATTTTTTTCAGCTTGAGGCCTTGTGGACTCTGCTAATGACTTAACTAATTCCGGAGTGAAAGTAGATTTTACATCAAGACCTTGTTGAGCAAATCTTTGAGCGGTTTGTTCAATATTATTCCTCACTTCTATATCAATCATAGATTTTGGAATTTCAGCAACCAATTCGTTTGTTAAGGCATCTAATAAAGCTTCAATTTTGATATCTTTTTGAGTTTTTTCAAAATTGTCTTTAAGTTGCTTTTCAATATCTTTCTTTAACTCTTTTAATGATTCTTTGTTGCCGGATTGTTTTGCAAAATTGTCATTAAGTTCAGGCAATTCTTTTTCCTTAAGATCCTTAAGATTTACTTCAAAAATTGCTTCTTTGCCTCTTGAATCCTCATGAGAATAATCATCAGGAAATTTAAGGTTAAGTGTTTTAGTATCACCAATTTTCATCTTTACGATTCCCTCAACGAAACCGGGAATCATTTTGTTCTTTTCTAACTCAAGATCCATTGATTCACTTGTTCCACCATCAATATCTTTACCAGAATCTTTATATTTTCCTTTGAAACTAACTACAGCAATATCTCCTAATTTTGCTGCTCTATTGGTAACTGGAATAATGTTTGCAAACTGATTTCTAGATTTTTCTAGCGCTTCATCTATTGACTTGGGATCAAACTTTGTCTTTGATATTTCAACACTTAGTCCTTTGGATTTTTTAAGTTTTAATTCTGGGGCAACATCAGTTTGAAGAGTAACCTTAAGTGATTTTTCAGGACTAAACTTTGCAAGTAAAGATTCAAAACCATCTACCAATTCTGGCTCACTTAGTGGCTCTATAGATTTTATTTTTAATGCTTCTTGCCATGATTTATCAATAATTTTTTCCAGAGCAGAAGCATGTAATTGTGTGATGCCAATTCTTTGGATTAAGACTTGTTTAGGAATCTTACCAAGTCTAAATCCCGGAATTTTAGCCGAACGACTGATAGAACTGATTGTTTCATTTACACACGTTTTGCATGTCTCAGATGGTATCTCTAATTCGAATGAAATTCTACTTTGAGGAAGAGGTGTTGTTTTGACTATTAGTGCATCTTTAGCCATGTTTTCTAAGTTATTACTATGAGCCGAATCTTAATTATTTCACATTATGTGATTTCCTTGAAAGTTAATTTTTTGATAAAGTAAAAAAAATAGTCAATCTATTTATAAAAATCATTTTAAAGTGTGAGACAATCTCCGTATTTGCCTAATAGGCCATTAAAAGTTGCTGTTTTAGGTTCTTCAGGTGCTGTGGGATCTGAATTGCTAAAAATTCTTGAACAACGGGATTTCCCAATATCAGAATTGGTCTTGCTTTCATCAGAGCGGTCAGAAGGAAAAAAAATTATTTGGAAAGATGAAGAATTAGTTACAAAAAAAACAACTAAGGAAGAATTTAAGAATCTTGATTTAGTTTTGGCTTCAGCTGGCGGAAGTATTTCAAAAAAATGGTTGTCTACCATCATTAATCAAAATGCTTTACTGATAGATAATTCAAGTGCTTTCAGATTAGATAAGAACGTTCCTCTTATAGTCCCTGAAGTTAATGCTAGTGACGTACTTAATCATGATGGGGTAATAGCGAATCCAAACTGCACTACCATTTTGTTGACATTAGTTTTAGCTCCATTAAACAAACTTTCGACTATTCAAAGAGTTATTGTTTCAACATATCAATCTGTCAGCGGTGCAGGCCAACTGGCGATGGAAGAACTAAAACTTTTAACTGAACAATATCTTCAAGGAAATCCTCAAAAAAGTGAAGTTTTGCCATACTCCCTCGCTTTTAATTTGTTTTTACATAATTCCCCTATGCTTTCAAATAATTACTGCGAAGAAGAGATGAAAATGGTTAATGAGACAAGGAAAATACTAAATATTGCTGATTTAAAGCTCTCTGCTACATGTGTTCGAGTCCCAGTACTGAGAGCACATTCTGAATCGATCAATATTGAATTTGCCGATTTAGTTGAGCCTAAAGATGCTCTTGAAGAATTAAAAAAATCTCCTGGAATTGAAGTTATTGAGGATTATAAAAATAATAGATTTCCTATGCCAAATGACGTTATGGGAAGGGATAATGTTGCTGTTGGTAGGCTAAGAACTGATATAAGTCAGCCTCATGGATTAGAATTATGGTTATGTGGAGATCAAATAAGAAAAGGAGCAGCTCTGAATGCTGTTCAAATAGCTGAGTTATTAATTCCAAAAAAATGATTACAGACAAAACTGAGTGTAATAACCCACTATTTGGAAGAATATTGACTGCAATGGTTACTCCATTCACTGAGAATGGAGATGTAGATTATGAAGTAGCTATAAAACTATCAAATTATCTTTTTGAGAACGGTTCCGATGGAATTGTGTTGTGCGGTACTACTGGAGAATCTCCGACTCTTTCATGGGCTGAACAGCATGATTTATTTATTGCGGTAAAAGGATCTTTGGATTCAACCTGTAAAGTAATAGTTGGCACTGGTAGCAATTGTACAAGCGAAGCTGTGGAAGCTACAAAAAAAGCTTACGACTCTGGTGCCGACGGTGCTTTGGTTGTTGTTCCTTATTACAATAAGCCGCCTCAAGAAGGTCTTTATAAACATTTCAGTTCTATTGCTAAATCTGCAAAGGATTTGCCTCTTATGCTCTACAACATTCCTGGCAGGACTGGATGCAATTTATTACCTGATACTGTGAAGAAACTTATGGATTTCTCAAATATTCTCAGTATTAAAGCTGCAAGCGGTAGAATAGAAGAAGTAACAGAACTAAGAGCTATTTGTGGCTCCGAACTCTCTGTATATAGTGGCGACGATTCATTGTTGCTTCCAATGTTATCTGTAGGTGCTGTAGGAGTAGTAAGCGTTGCAAGCCATTTAGTTGGATTGCAATTGAAAGAGATGATTGATTTTTTTCAAAGTGGAGAGGTTTGCAAAGCTCTTGCTATTCATGAAAAACTTCAGCCTCTTTTCAAAGCACTCTTTATGACAACTAATCCAATCCCAATTAAGGCTGCTTTGGAGCTATCGGGATGGGATGTAGGTAATCCTAGAAGTCCTTTGTCACCTTTAACCAATGACATGAAAAAGCAACTTTCTTTTATCCTGAATTCCTTATAATAGGGATTATATTTAACTTGATAATTAAATTTAAATAAACCTTATTTGATTACAAGCAGGCCTTCATAAATTTCAAAATTATGCAATCAAGTACAAATTCAACTGTAAATAGATCTACTCATGATTCATCTAGATCTAAAAGTAATATGCCAGCTCTACGAGTAATACCTCTTGGAGGACTACATGAAATAGGAAAAAACACTTGTGTTTTTGAATATGGTGATGAATTAATGCTTGTTGATGCTGGCCTAGCTTTTCCATCTGATGGTATGCATGGCGTAAACGTTGTTATGCCTGATACAACTTTTTTAAAAGAAAATCAAAGAAGAATAAAAGGAATGATTGTCACTCACGGGCATGAAGATCACATTGGAGGTATTTCTCATCATCTAAAACATTTTAATATTCCCATTATTTATGGCCCAAGACTGGCAATGTCAATGCTTAGAGGAAAAATGGAGGAAGCAGGGGTATCTGATAGAACAACTATACAGACTGTAAATCCTAGAGATGTTGTAAAAGTAGGACAACATTTTTCTGTTGAATTTATTCGAAATACCCATTCTATTTGCGATAGCTTTTCTTTAGCAGTTACAACACCTGTTGGCACAATTATTTTCACGGGAGATTTTAAGTTTGATCATATGCCAGTAGATGGAGAGCAATTTGATATTGAAAGAATGGTTCATTACGGAGAGAAGGGTGTTTTATGCATGTTCAGTGATTCTACTAATGCCGAAGTTCCAGGTTTTTGTCCTTCTGAGAAGACTATCTATCCCTCTTTAGAAAAACATATTGCAGAGGCAAAAGAACGAGTTATCCTTACCACTTTTGCTAGTTCTGTGCATAGAGTGACAATGATCTTAGAATTAGCCATGAAACATGGAAGAAAGGTCGGCTTGTTAGGTAGATCGATGATAAATGTTATTGCTAAGGCAAGAGATATTGGTTATATGAAATGCCCAGATGATTTGTTTGTTCCTATCAAGCAAATTAGAGATTTACCAGATAGGGAGACCTTATTATTGATGACGGGTAGTCAAGGAGAACCCCTAGCAGCGTTAAGCAGAATCTCTCGAGGTGAACATCAGCATGTTCGTCTTAAGACTACTGATACTGTAATATTTTCAGCTAGCCCAATTCCTGGTAATACTATTTCTGTTGTTAATACAATAGATAGATTAATGAAACTCGGAGCAAAGGTTGTTTATGGAAAGGGTGAGAATATTCATGTTTCTGGTCATGGTTTTCAAGAAGATCAAAAGTTAATGTTGGCACTCGCAAAACCTAAGTTTTTTGTTCCTGTTCATGGAGAACATAGAATGCTAGTTTGCCATGGGAAGAGTGCACAAACTATGGGGGTTCCTAAGGACAATATCTTAATTATTGAAAATGGAGATGTAGTTGAGTTAACACCTAATTCTATTCAAAAGGGTGATCCTGTAAAAGCTGGTGTTGAACTGCTTGATAACTCACGAAATGGGATAGTAGATGCGCGAGTATTAAAGGAAAGGCAGCAATTAGCTGGGGATGGTGTCGTAACTGTTTTAGCTCCTATTAGTACAGATGGGAAGATGGTTGCGCCTCCTAGAGTTAATTTAAGAGGAGTTGTTACTACTGCAGAGCCAAGAAAAATGTCTATGTGGACAGAACGAGAAATAAGCTGGGTTTTAGAAAATAGATGGAAACAATTATCCAGACAAACAGGGCCGAATAATTTTGAGGTAGATTGGATTGGTGTACAAAGAGAAATTGAAAATGGTTTATCGAGAAGAATGAGAAGAGAATTACAAGTTGAACCACTTATTTTGTGTTTAGTTCAACCTGCTCCAAGTGGAACTCGTGCTTATATTCCAAAGATTACCGAAGAGCAGAATTTCTCCAATAGAAATAGAAATAATAATAATTTCCATAAGAAATCAAACAATAATCATCCTAATAGTTCAAATAACCCACCAAATACCCAAAAAAGTCCAAAAGTTTCACAGAATCCATCAGCTGAGATTGCTAAAGAAGATTCATTTGAAGGTAGAACAAGAAGAAGAAGATCTGCTGTAACATCCTAACTTTTTTCAAAATATATATAGTTTTTATCCCAAACAATTTTTAAAAACTCTTGCAGATTAATTTGACCTTTATTTTTTTCATAAATTGAGGTTGCTAATTTTGTCAGATTTTTAGAACTACATTGCTTTGCAGATATTTCTTTTAAAAATCTATTTAAAATTGTGCACCTCGCTTCAATACACATACCATTTAGGAGATTCCTATCGATACCTTTAACATCTTTACAATATAAATATGCTAGTTCACTAAGATCATTACGTTCATTATTGTATTTGCTCATTTTTTGGGAAAAATTATTTATCCTTTCAGCACAACCAGGATAGATAACTTCTAACGTAGGAATAATTTTTTTTCTTACTAAATTTCTTTTTAATTTAAGATCTGAATTTGTAGGATCTTCCCAGACTGGGATCTTCATATTATTGCAAAATTGTTTTGTATCTTCCCTACTGAAAATTAATATTGGTCTTATTAAATAAATTTGATTTTCTATTAATCTTTTACTCTCAATATTACTCAGTCCTGCAAAATTGCTTCCTCTAGATAAATTGAGGATAAATGTTTCTGCATTATCACTACTCGTGTGACCAGTTAACAAATAAATATTATGTTTTTGCTGGTTTTTATTTAATAAAGTTTTGGCTCTTTCACATAATTTTTTATATCTCCATTCTCGTGCTTTTTCTTCTGAAGAAATACTGTCTTTATTTGCTTGATCAAAAGAGAATGAAATATTTTTATTTTCGCAATAATCTTTTAATTCAAGAGCATATAGTGATGATTTTTCGTGCCACTGATGATCACCATGCCAAACACTAATAGACCAATTATGTAGTTTTTTTAGATCATTAATTAGGGTTAATAAGGCCATTGAGTCTTGCCCCCCCGAAACACTTATTAAAATATTAGATCCTTTGGGAATTAATATTTTTTTGGTAAGAATCTCCTTATGAAGCTGATGATGCCATGATGACCAATTTTTCTGACTTAATTTTTTATCAGTCATTTTGTGTTGCTCAGATAATATTTTTTAAAAAATGCACTGTTTTACTAAAACAATGTCACAATCGGGTAATAAATTCATTAATTAAATGAGTCTGATTAATCTTTTGCCACAAAAAATCAAAGAAGAGTTAAGAAGCAAATCCTTACTCAAAGTTATTTCAGGATTGAATAATTTCGATGTTCAGTCTGTGAAAATAATTGTTGAGGCTGCTTCATTAGGAGGTGCAGATCTTGTCGATATTGCTTGTAAACCTGAACTCGTTGATTTAGCACTTAAGAATTCAACACTACCCGTTTGTGTTAGTTCAGTAGTGCCTCGATCTTTTCAAGATTGTGTAAAAGCAGGAGCATCATTAATTGAGATAGGAAATTACGATACTTTTTATGAAAAAGGCATTCATTTTTCAGAAAAAAAAGTTTTAAACATTACGAAAGAGACGAGGGATTTATTGCCTAATTTTCCTTTATCAGTAACTGTTCCTCATACTATGCCTATTGATAAACAAGTTGATCTTGCTGTAAAGCTAGTGGAAGAAGGCGTTGATATTATTCAAACAGAAGGTGGTACCAGTTCTACTCCTTACTCTCCAGGAATTCAAGGTTTTTTTGAAAAATCAGTACCAACTCTTGCAGCTACCTATGCTATTCATCAAGAATTTAAGAAACAATCTCTGAATATACCAATCATGAGTGCCTCTGGATTAAGCCAAGTAACTTGTCCACTAGCAATATCCTCTGGAGCCTCAGCAGTTGGCGTTGGATCTGTGGTTAATAAATTAGATGATTTAATATCAATGATTGCTGTTGTTAGGGGCTTAAAAGAATCTCTGAAAAATTCAATAATTGAAGAAAAAATTTCTTAGTATAGCAACATCCTTTTGCTACTAGCTTGATGAACAACTATAAGCTTCAAGCTCCTTACGAACCAAATGGAGATCAACCAGAAGCTATTAAAAAATTAGTTAAAGGCGTAAATAATGGTAAACAGTTTCAGACTCTTTTAGGAGCTACTGGAACTGGTAAAACATTTACCATTGCTAATGTAATTCAACAAACAGGAAGACCAGCACTTGTTTTAGCACATAACAAAACGTTGGCTGCGCAACTATGTAATGAATTAAGGGAATTTTTTCCAAAAAATGCTGTTGAGTACTTCATTTCTTATTATGATTATTATCAACCTGAAGCTTATGTACCTGTAAGTGATACTTACATAGCCAAAACTGCTTCAATTAATGAAGAAATAGATATGCTTAGGCATTCTGCAACACGCTCATTATTTGAAAGAAAAGATGTAATTGTTGTAGCCTCAATAAGTTGTATTTATGGTCTTGGTATACCTAGTGAGTATTTAAAAGCTGCAGTTAAATTTGAAGTGGGAAAATCAATAAATCTACGTTCTTCATTGAGGTCTCTCGTTGAAAATCAATATACTAGAAATGATATTGAAATTACCAGAGGTAGATTCAGAATTAAAGGTGATGTTTTAGAAATCGGTCCAGCTTATGAAGATAGATTAATAAGAATTGAGTTATTTGGTGATGAAGTCGAGGCTATTAGATATGTTGACCCTACTACAGGAGAAATACTTGAAAGTTTGGAACAAGTTAGCGTTTACCCAGCAAAGCATTTTGTGACTCCAAAAGAAAGACTTGAGAGTGCAATAAGTGCAATTAGAAGTGAATTAAAAACTCAACTCGATAAATTTACATACGAAGGAAAATTATTAGAGGCTCAACGTCTAGAACAACGTACAAAATATGATTTAGAAATGCTTAAAGAGGTTGGTTATTGTAATGGAGTTGAGAATTATGCTCGTCATTTATCAGGTAGGGAGGAAGGTTCACCGCCAGAATGCTTAATAGATTACTTTCCCAAAGATTGGTTGTTGGTAGTTGATGAGAGTCATGTAACCTGTCCTCAACTTCACGCAATGTACAACGGTGATCAATCTAGAAAAAAAGTTTTAATAGATCATGGTTTTAGATTGCCAAGTGCTGCAGACAATAGACCTTTAAAATGTGAAGAGTTTTGGGAAAAATCAAAACAGACATTATTTATAAGTGCAACCCCCGGACAATGGGAATTAGATCAATGTGATGGTGAATTTATTGAGCAAGTTATAAGACCAACTGGGGTATTAGACCCGGTAATTGATGTAAGACCCAGTGAAGGCCAAATAGAAGATCTGTTATCTGAAATAAGAATTCGAGCTGAAAAGAATCAAAGAGTGCTTGTGACAACACTTACTAAAAGAATGGCTGAAGACCTAACTGATTTTTTATCTGAAAATAAAGTAAGAGTTAGATATTTGCATTCCGAAATCCATTCAATTGAAAGAATTGAAATTATTCAAGACCTTAGAATGGGTGAATATGATGTTTTGGTAGGAGTTAATTTATTAAGAGAGGGACTAGATCTTCCAGAAGTATCCTTAGTCGCCATTTTAGATGCTGATAAAGAAGGTTTTCTCAGAGCTGAAAGGTCATTGATTCAAACAATAGGAAGAGCTGCCAGACATATTGAAGGTGTTGCCTTGCTTTATGCGGATAACTTCACAGATTCAATGAAAAGAGCAATATCTGAAACTGAAAGAAGAAGAACTATTCAAAAAAAATATAACCAAGTCAATGGTATTACTCCAAAACCTGCAGGCAAAAAAATAGAAAATTCAATATTATCTTTTCTAGAACTTTCCAGAAAACTAGATGCTGGTGGTTTATCTAAAGATTTAATAAATATAGTTAATAACAAAACTGACGCAATTCTCAGTTCCAGTGATAATCAATGTTTGCTCGAAGAATTGCCTGACTTAATAGAAAAGTTAGAAATTAAAATGAAAGACGCTGCAAAAGAGTTAAATTTTGAAGAAGCAGCAAATTTGAGGGATAGAATCAAAAAATTAAGACAAAAATTGGCAAGAAATAATTAAAAAGAACTTATTTTTCTAACTCGAAATGATTATGAATCGCATTAACTGCATTGTCACAATCTTTTTCTAAGACAATACATGAAGTCCTAATTTCACTCGTGGCAATCATTTCAATATTGATATTTTGGTCAGCCAATGCTCTAAATATTTTTCCAGCCGTCCCAACCTTAAATGCCATTCCCGCTCCTACAGTACTTACTTTTGCTATCGCAGGGCCATCTTCAATGTATGATCCGGGTAATTTTTTTGTTAAGGCCTCAAAAACTAAGTTAGCTTTTTCTCTATCTTGTTTATTCATTGTAAGACTAATATCCTTAGTTTTTAAAGAGGAAATTCTTTCAGACTGAACAATAGTATCGATAAGTAAATTATTTTCAGCTAATGCTAAACATATCGATGCTGCTACACCTGGACGATCAGGCAGTTTTCGAAAGCTTACCTGAACTTGGTTTTTATCTAATGCAATTCCTCTTACTTCAGGTTGATCTTGTTTTTTATTGATTGGATTAACAAATATTTGTGTATCGGATAACTTAAATTTCTCAGCAACAAATCTAATAGCTTTTGGTATATTATTAATTTCAATTACACAGCTGACTTTAATTTCACTAGTAGCTATTAACCTAACATTTATATTCGCTTGAGATAAAGTATCAAATAAATCAGCTGAAACACTAGGTCTGCCCATAATGCCTGCTCCTTGAATACTTAATTTAGTCATGTTGGTTTTTAAGTTAAATTCTCCCCCTAATTGACTAGTTATAAGTTCACATTGTTCTGCAGTCTTTTTTACTTCTAATTCACCAACAGTAAATGTAATATCGTTTTTATTTCCATCATTTGTCGCTTGTATTATTAAATCTACGTTAATACTTGCTTCTGAAAGTTTTTCAAATATTTGCGCAGCAATCCCAGGTCTATCAGGAATATTTGAGAGACTGAATACTGCTTGGTTTTCTAATACTTCAAGACTATTGACTGTTTTTGTTAATTCTAAGCTTCCTCTTTTTAGCGGGAGAGGCTCGATTTGACTTTCTAGAAGAGTCCCACTGGAGTTACTTTGGCTTGATTTGACACATAATTTAATTCCATAATTGCGAGCAATTTCTACTGCTCTTGGATGCAGAACTGAAGCACCGACGCTTGCAAGTTCAAGCATTTCCTCGCAGCTAATTTCATCTAAGAGTTTTGCATTAGGAACAATCCTTGGATCAGTAGTAAGAACCCCTGGAACGTCTGTATAAATTTCGCAAGTCTCAGCTCCTAAAGCTGTTGATAAAGCTACCGCGGAAGTATCTGAACCACCTCTACCCAAAGTTGTAATTTCCATTGAACCCGTATGGCTTAATGTTGTTCCTTGAAATCCAGCCACGACAATTACAAAACCCTGATTTAAATAATTTTGGATCCTTTCTGTTTTAATATCCAGAATTCTTGCTTTCCCATGAATTGATTCAGTAATAATTCCAACTTGGCTACCGGTCATTGAAATTGCAGGTATTCCGTATTCGTTTAATGCCATTGAAAGAAGAGCTATAGTTACTTGCTCTCCAGTTGAGAGAAGCATATCCAATTCTCTTCGATTAGGATTTTTACTAATTGATTCCGCTAAACAATTTAAATCATCTGTAGTTTGTCCCATCGCAGAGACAACTACGACAATTTCATTCCCTGCTTCTTTACTTTGACAAATGCTCCTTGCAATATTTTTAATTTTTTTAATATCACCGACAGAAGTACCGCCAAATTTTTTTACTAGTAAAGCCATACTTAAATCATAATGTAAATTCTTAAACTTATAATTTGGTTAACTTAAATTTATTAATTTCTCTGTAAAAACATTTATAGGATTATTACCTTGTTTTAGTAATGATTCAATATCTAGTAAGTTACTCATTAAATTAATTAAATATTCTTGAGATACATTTTTGACTTTTTTTCGAATAAAAAAAATTCTTTTTGGATTAGAAATGCCTGCAAGATTACAAATCTTTTCTGCATTATCGTTACCTGAATTAACTGCTAGTTTTATAATGGTATGAATTCTTATTTGACTAATTAAACCTGCATTTAGTCTTAAAGCAGGTTCTCCTTTCTGTAAAGAATAATTTATTTCAATGAGGCTTTCATTAATATTTTTTTGTAAGAGAAGGTCAATGATTTTGAAAATATTGGATTGATGATCACTAAATATCTTTTTTGCATCAATACTTTTAAGAAAAAGCTGTGAATTCGAATCACTTGATACTGCAGAAAGGTATGTTTTTGCTTTAGCTAATTCATTTATTAGTTTAAAGCTGTCATTACCAACTGAATCAATAATTAATTCAGCTGCATTTTTATCAATTTTGATATTCATTTCATTTGCTGCATCTTCTAAAAATCTTTTTTGTCCCTCATAGTCCCAGATCTCTGGTAAAGAAAATGACTTTTCTTTAGCTAAATTATTTTTGATAAGTTTTTGTAAAAATTTAGTACTCTTAAGTCTTGAGTCTGGTTTTTTTGTATTTTGCAAAATGAAATAAGTATTTTGAGGTATATTGTCATGAATTTTTTCAAATTTAGCTCTTAGATCTTCATTTTTGGCAGTAAAAATGGGATTATTTTTCAATGTAACTATTCTGTATCCATCTCCAAAAGGAGGTGTAAGAACTTCATCAAATGCTTTATTGACTTGTTCATCATCATCTCCATTTAAATTAGTTACGTTTATTTCTTTCCATTCTTTGGATACTTCCTTATCAATTAATTTTTGAATAAATTTATTTTGAGCATTTAGATCATTACCCCATAATATTTGTATTGGCATAATAGCTCAATAAAAACCATATATTAACTATGATTACTTCTAACACAAATTAAATTTAATGGTAATAGATCATCCAATTTTTTTGGAAAGCATCAGATTCATAAGATCTCGTTTAGTAGCCAATGATCTAAATTATTTGGAAAAAAAAGTTTTAGAGAGATTAGTCCATACTTCAGGAGATTTTACAGTTCAAAATCTTGTAAATTTTAGTGAAGGTGCCTGTGAAAAGGGCCTTCAGGCACTTAAAAATGGTGCTCCTATTTTAACTGATACCGATATGGCAGCAGCAGCAATAAAATCAATGGCAGAAAATACCACTAGGAATAAAGTATTCACCGCCAGAATGTGGTTTGGAAAAAATAATTATACAAACTTAACTAAAACTGCATATGGCTTAAGTGAAGGTTGGAAGGAGTTATCCGCTATAAATTCTGGAAGCAAATCTCCTATTGTAGTTATTGGCAGTTCGCCTACAGCGTTAACTTATTTAATAGATATTTTAGAAAATGCAAAAGATTTCCCTAGTTTAATTATCGGAATGCCTGTTGGATTTATTGGAGTAGAGAATAGCAAAAACAAACTGATTTCCACCGATCTTCCTAGAATTGTTTTGAATTCAACTAGAGGAGGTGCTGCCATGGCAGCTGCTGCGGTTAACGCCTTATTGAGGGAAACAGTTTAAAAAGTATTTATTTTATAAAAATTTCAAAAATTTACTTAACATCATAATTTAGTTTGTTATTTTCTTCTAAAGAATATAAAACTGATTTTGCTTTTTCTATAACTTCTTTTGGAACTCCTGCTAATTTAGCTGCTTCTATGCCATAGCTTTTGTTTGAGCCCCCTTTAACAATCCTGTGGCTAAAGATTAGCTGATCGTTATTTTGTTCTACTAAAACTTGAAAGTTTTGTATATTCTTATTTGAATTTTTTAAATAATTCAGCTCATGATAGTGCGTAGCAAAAATAGTATTACATTGAATTTTTTTTGCAAGATATTCACTTACTGACCAGGCTATTGAAAGTCCATCAAAAGTAGATGTCCCTCTGCCTATCTCATCAAGTAAAACTAGTGAGCTAGAAGTTGCCTGATTTAGAATTGATGCAGTTTCAGACATTTCTACCATAAATGTTGATTGTCCAGATGATTGATCATCAACTGCCCCAATTCTTGTGAAAATCCTATCTGCAATCTTGATTACAGCATTATTAGCAGGAATAAAGCTACCAATTTGTGTGAGAATTTGTATTAAACCAAGTTGTCTTATAAAGCAACTTTTTCCGCTCGCATTGGGACCCGTTAATATAATTAATTTTTGCTTATCCTCAAAAGAGATATCGTTTGCTACAAACTTTTTATCACTTAACAATTGCTCTACAATTGGATTTCTTCCTGCGATAATTTTTGTACTATTTTTTGTCATTGAATCATTTATTGGTATTAATGAAGGTTTTATAAAATTGTTTTCTACTGCAGTAATTGATAAACCAAGTAGTGCATCAAGAGATGCTATGGATTTTGCGATTGATCTTATTTGTTTTGTTTTTTCAGCAACTAGATTTCTTAATTCGCAGAAAATTTCATATTCTTTTGATGAAGCTCTACTTTTTATTTGGAAAATCTTATTTTCTTTATTTTTAATTTCTGAAGTGATATACCTTTCTTCATTAGTAAGTGTTTGCCTTTTGACCCAATGTTGTGGAGCTAAATTAACTTTTGACTTATTTATAGAAATGTAATATCCAAAATTTTTATGAAATTGAATTTTTAGGTTTGAAATTTTGCTAATTTTCCTTTCCTTTAATTCCTCTTTATTTAGCCACTCAGAGTAATCATCCATTAAATTGCGTAAACCATCTAATATATTGTCAACACCGTCGTGGATCATGCCTCCTTCACTAATATTTAGAGGAGGATTTTCTACTAGTTTAAAACTTGTAGCATCAGCTAATTCTAAGAGTCCTTCATCAATATTTTTTAATTGATCAGTCCAATCTGGGAGATCATATTTAAATAATTCAATTATGGATTTTAGTCTAGGCAATTTTTTTAAACCTTCAGCTATTGAAATTAAGTCTCTGGGACTTGCGTGTCCTGCACAAGCTCTACCTGCAAGTCTTTCTAAATCCCCCATTGCTCTAAGTAAATTTTGGGTATCTGTACGTAATTTTTTAGATTCAATAAAGTTTTTAATTATATTTTGTCTTTTATAAATTTCATTAACGTTTAATAGTGGTGAATCTATCCACCTTCTTAAACACCTTGCACCCATGCAAGTATAAGTTCTATCAATACTCCATAGTAGCGAACCTACATAATTGTTTTCTCGTTGTGTATTTTTGATTTCTAAGTTTTTTTGAGTTTGATAATCAATAATTAATTTGTTGTGACCATATTGGATTTGTGGAAAGTCTAATGAGATTTTTAAAGAAGAATCTTTATCTAAATTTGAAGGATTAATTTTTTCTAAATAATTTAATAAACCTCCAAGTGATCTGGTTGCGTTGTTTAAATTTTTAAGTCCTATTCCCTCAAGATTTGCAATTTGGAAATAATTTTTTATTAGATAATTTGCTTCATTAATTCCAAAATTAGTCTCTTGAGAAACAGTATATGTAATTTGACTATTTTCTTTAATTAATAAATTTCTCACTGCATTGCTTCCTACAATGATTTCTGAAGAATCTAATTTAATAATTTCATCAAATAGTTTTGACAGAGATTGGCCTTCTAAAGTTATTAATTCTCCTGTGCTTACATCAGCTTTTGATATACCCCATTCATAAGATTCATCTGAATTTTCTTCTGATAAGTAAATAGCGGTAATCCAATTATTTTTCTTTGCTATCAACATCCCCTCTTCAATTACAGTTCCAGGAGTAATTATTCTTGTTATTCCTCTTTTAATTGGAGTCCCATAATTTCCAGAACTTTTTTCTAATTGATCGCATATAACCACAGAATAATTTTTTTTAATTAAATCAGCACAGTATCTCTCCATTGCATGATGGGGAACCCCTGCCATAGGGATCTTACCAATCTCTTTGCCAGCATCTTTACTTGTAAGCGTTATTTCTAAAAGATTAGATATTAATACAGCGTCCTCAAAAAAACATTCAAAAAAATCTCCTAATCTATAAAGTAATAACCTATCTTTATTTTCTTCTTTTAAAGTTACATAATGATTCATTACAGGAGTTAATTTGAGTTTTGAAACTGTTTTATAGCTATAAGATTTTTCATTTATGCAAACATTTTTGTTATTTGAGATTAAATCAGTCTTGAATTTATTTATTAAATTAGTTGAATTTTTTCTTTGTCTGGGTCTTTTTTGCGATTCTTTTTTTAAATCTTCTAAAGATAAATCTTCTGGAATTTTTGTTATTTCTTTTTGCTCATTATTATCATTACCAATCGCAAATAAATTTTTTTGAATTATCGTATCTTCTTGCATACTTTTTTAATTCCTAAATAGATATTAGGTAGAAATTTTTTTTTTGCATTTAAAGTGGCTAAAGTATGTTAATTTTCTCTAAAAATTATCATTTTCATGAGATTATGGTATTTATAATGTTTGAAAACTAGGACTGAATTATGCAGGCTGTTAACTTTTTCTTCGTAAATGCTCTATTATTTGCTTCTTTGATTGCGGTAGTTGGAGTACCCGTTTTATATGTGACTCAACCTTCTACTGAGGAAGGACAGCGAGAAAGTAGGAGAAAAATTTATTCTATTGCTGCTGTTTGGGTTGTTTTAGTTTTTGTTACAGGGATAGTTTCTTCATTAGTTTGAACTTAATACCTTTTCGTGAGAGTCTATTAATATATCAAAGTAAAATTTAATGGCTATTTTTGAGGGCTCTTTTACTAATGCCTCTGCTTTAAAAGTAGGTATTGTAATAGCAAGATTTAATGATTTAATTACAAATAAAATTCTATCTGGTTGTCTTGATTGTTTAAAAAGACATGGTTTAGATACTTCTGAATTAAGCAATCAAGTAGATATAGTTTGGGTTCCTGGGTCATTCGAATTACCAATCGCAGCTAAAACCCTCATGAAAAAAAAGAGTTATGACGTTTTGATTGCTCTTGGGGCTGTGATCCGTGGTGAAACTTCCCACTATGATGTAGTGATATCTGAGGCTAGCAAAGGTATTTCGCAAGTTTCAAATGAACATAATGTTCCAATTATTTTTGGAGTTTTAACTACTGATACTATGCAGCAGGCTTTAGAAAGAGCAGGGATTAAAAATAATCTTGGTTGGAATTATGCTTTACAAGCAATTGAGATGGGATCCTTAATTAAAAATTTAAATTAATTGAAAAAATTAAATTATTTTTATCATTGATACCTTCTTTGAGATAAAATAAATGCTATGCGGATGTAGCTCAGTGGTAGAGCATCTCCTTGCCAAGGAGAATGTCGAGAGTTCGAATCTCTTCATCCGCTTTTAATGTTTGTATCTTTTAAGATATTTTTAATAAAAATTTCGTAATGACAAGAGTAATTTCTATTGAGGATTTGAAGGCATTATTTACTAAACCTTATGGTACGGATGCGCCAACAAAACAAAAATGGGCTGAATTTTATAATGAGAATGTTATTTTTATAGACCCAACTCAGGAAACAGAGGGCTTAGATCTTTATGTTAAAGCTCAAGAAAAGCTAATTAAAAGATGTGATGATGTTTTTTTGGAAACTCATGCAATTTCCATAACTGGTGATTGTGGATTTGTTGAATGGACAATGGGTTTAAAAATTATGGGTAAAGAATTTATTTATCCTGGAACTACTCGTTTATTATTTAGCGAAAATGGATTAATCAAAGAGCACAGAGATTACTTTGATTTTTGCGGACCAACTTTTGGACCAGTTCCTATTTTAGGATCTTTTATAAGATGGCTTTATAGTAAATTTGTATCTTGATTTTGTTTCTTTAGAAACAAAGTTCTTTATATTTCACGAATCAATAAATTTTGAGAAGTAACTTCTTTAAAATCAAATTGAGAATAAAACAATTTTTTATCTGTTGTCATTAAGTATAATTTTTTTGTATTTTTAATTTTTTTAGAAGATAAAAGATTTTTTACAATTAATGTTCCAAAACCTTTGCCTTGGTGATTTTGATCTATAACAATATCCCAAAGTACTCCGCGGTAAATACCATCGGTTAAAGCTCTACCAAAGCCAACTATTTCCTTACCAACCCAAAGACTTATTACGACATCACTATTAGCGAGACATTTTTTTAGATCATTAATTGTTCTATTTTTTGCCCAGAAAGCATTGTTATCTAGTAATTTTTGTAGCTTAATTAATCCATTTGTTGGTTTAAGATTAGGACCTAATCCAAAAACTCTTAACCCTAAAGCTCCTTTGGTATGTTTGATTAGAGATATTTCTTTCATTTATTAAAAAGATTTTTGAAAAGTGATGTCAGCTAGGTTATTTTGTGACTTCAATCTAAATACCTTAATCGATCGTTTCTCTAAAATAAAGAGATAATAGTTTTCTTCATTCTGTTGTAACGCACTAATTTATAATGTTTGTAATAAGATGAATTTTTTAAGGACTTTGACTTATGCTAAAACTTTTGTTGGGAGATCCGAATACACGAAAGTTAAAGCGCTATCAACCAATAGTGGAAGAGATAAATTTTTTAGAAGAAGAAATTTCTCAATTAACTGATGATGAGCTGCGGAAAGAAACTCAAAATCTTAAATCAAATATTTCATCAGAATTAGATTTTAAAAAGCAAAAAGAACTTCTAGAAGAATTTCTTCCTAAAGCCTTTGCAATCGTAAGAGAAGCAAGTAAACGTGTTCTTGATATGAGACATTTTGATGTTCAGTTAATAGGCGGGATGGTTTTAAATGAATGTCAAATTGCAGAGATGAAGACTGGAGAAGGAAAAACTCTTGTCGCAACATTACCTTGTTATTTAAATGCTCTTACGGGGAAAGGTGTTCATGTCGTTACTGTAAATGATTATTTAGCTAGAAGGGATGCAGAGTGGATGGGACAAGTTCATCGTTTTTTAGGTTTATCAGTTGGTTTGATTCAGCAAGATATGAATCCAGTTGAGAGAAAGAAAAATTATGATTGTGATATAACTTATGCCACAAATTCAGAATTAGGATTTGATTATTTAAGAGATAATATGGCTACTGATATTAGTGAGGTAGTTCAAAGAAAATTTAATTACTGCGTAATTGATGAGGTTGATTCAATATTAATTGATGAAGCTAGAACGCCTTTAATCATTTCTGGCCAAGTTGAAAGACCACAAGAAAAATATCAAAAAGCCGCAGAATTATCTATGGCATTAGTCAAAGCAAAAGAATTAAGTAAAGATGGTATTGATCCAGAAGGGGATTATGAAGTTGATGAAAAACAGAGAAGTTGTATATTAACTGATCAGGGTTTTGCAAAATGTGAAGAGTATTTGGGCGTGAATGATTTATATAATCCTCAAGATCCATGGGCTCATTATGTAACTAATGCTTTAAAAGCCAAAGAATTATTTATTAAAGATGTAAATTATATTATTAAGAACGAAGAGGCTGTAATAGTCGACGAATTTACTGGTAGGGTAATGCCAGGAAGGCGTTGGAGCGATGGACAACATCAGGCAATAGAAGCAAAAGAGAGACTTAAAATTCAACCTGAGACTCAAACATTAGCATCCATAACTTATCAGAATTTTTTCCTTTTATATCCAGGTTTAGCAGGAATGACGGGAACTGCAAAAACTGAAGAGGTTGAATTTGAAAAAACTTATAAATTAGAATCAACAGTTATACCGACCAATCAAATTAGAAAGAGAGAAGATTGGTCTGATCAAGTATTTAAGACAGAGATTGGCAAATGGAAAGCCGTTGCTAAAGAAACTGCACAAATTCATAGAGATGGTAGACCTGTTTTAGTAGGTACAACAAGTGTTGAAAAAAGTGAATTACTAAGTTCACTTTTATCTGCCGAAAAAATTCCACATAATTTGTTAAATGCTAAGCCTGAGAACGTTGAACGTGAGGCAGAAATTGTTGCTCAGGCAGGAAGAGCAGGTGCTGTTACTATTGCGACTAATATGGCTGGGAGGGGAACAGATATAATTCTTGGCGGTAATAGTGACTATATGGCAAGACTTAAATTAAAAGAAATTTTAATTCCTTTGTTAGTTAAGCCTGATAATGAGCACAAGCCACCAATACCTAAACAAAGAAATTTAAAATCTAAGGGTGGTTTTTCTACAAAAGCAGGTTCAAATTTGAAAAAGGACATTTCAAATTCTTCAACAAGTCTTTTTCCTTGCAAACTAGATGAAGTAATTGAAAAGAAACTCTCAATTTTATCTGATGAACTTGTTAAAAATTGGGGAGATAAACAACTTTCTGTCTTGGAGCTTGATGACAGGATAGCTACAGCTGCGGAAAAAGCACCAACTGATGACAACTTGATAAAGCTTTTGAGAGAATCTTTGTCTGATGTAAAAAAAGAATATGAAAAAGTTTTGATTCATGAAGAAGAAAAAGTAAGAGAAGCCGGGGGTTTACATGTGATTGGTACTGAGAGACATGAATCAAGAAGAGTGGATAATCAACTTAGAGGAAGAGCAGGAAGACAAGGTGATCTTGGGAGTACAAGATTCTTTTTATCTTTAGATGATAATTTATTAAGGATTTTTGGAGGTGATAGAGTAGCAAATTTAATGAATGCTTTTAGGGTAGATGAAGATATGCCTATTGAGTCAGGAATGCTTACAAGGTCTCTAGAAAGTGCTCAAAAGAAAGTTGAAACTTACTATTACGATATTAGAAAACAAGTTTTTGAATACGACGAGGTAATGAACAATCAAAGAAAAGCAGTTTATGGTGAAAGACTAAGAGTATTGAAAGGCATTGATTTAAAGAGACAAGTAATAGGATATGGAGAAAGGACAATGATTGAAATTGTAGATGCTTATATTAATCCTGATCTTCCTCCTGAAGAATGGAATATTGATCAATTAATTTCTAAAGTCAAAGAATTTATATATTTACTAGATGATCTTAAATCTGATGATATTAATTTACTGTCAATAGAAGAATTAAAAAACTATCTTCAAGAGCAGTTGCGAATAGCCTATGATTTAAAGGAATCACAAATAGAAAAGATTCGTCCAGGATTAATGCGAGAAGCTGAAAGATTTTTCATTTTGCAGCAAATAGATAATTTATGGCGAGAACATCTTCAATCCATGGATTCCTTGAGGGAATCAGTGGGATTGAGGGGTTATGGTCAAAAAGATCCATTAATCGAATATAAAAACGAAGGATATGACATGTTCCTCGAGATGATGACTAATATGAGACGAAATGTTATTTATTCAATGTTTATGTTTCAACCTAAAACTGACGTTAATGAAAAAAATTAATATTTAATCATCTCCAAGAAATTCTAAAATTTCTTTGTCTTTAAGATTTTGAGAATCTCCGAGTTTAGAAATATCAATAGATTCTGATCTGGTTATACACTGTAGAGTTTTTTGTAATTTAAGAATTTCATTTTCAAGAGAGTCTATCCTATCCATTAAATTTTTTATCACATTAGCTTCTGCATCTGGTAAGGCAGAGTGAGCTAACGGATTTACTTTGACACCACTTTGATGCACTACCCTGCCAGGAACTCCGACCACAGTACTGTTTCCCTCTACATTTCGAACAACTACTGAGCCAGCACCGATACGGGTATTAGATCCTACCGTAATGGATCCAAGAACTTTTGCACCCGCTCCTACCACAACATTTTCCATTAATGTGGGGTGTCTTTTGCCGTGGCTTTTACCAGTACCTCCTAATGTCACTCCCTGATAAAGCAAACAGTTATTTCCTATCTCAGCAGTTTCACCAATTACAACGCCCATTCCATGGTCTATGAAAACCCTTTTACCAATTTTTGCCCCAGGATGAATTTCAATACCTGTTGCTAGCCTATTAATATGACTGAGTAAGCGGGGAATCAAAGGAATCTTTAATTGCCATAATTTATGAGTAAACCTATGCATAACTATTGATTGAAAACCAGGGTAGCAAAGAAAAATCTCTAATATTCCTCTTGCGGCGGGATCTCTCTCTCTAATAATTTCTATATCTGATTTAAAAGTTTTTAATATCATGGTTTAATTAATAACTCCTATTTCTTTTTTTAATTGATTTATTGTTTCGATACTTAAATAATTTTTAGCACATATTATTTGAGGTAATCGCATCAACTGAGAACGATTTTTTAATAATGTATTTTCTACAACTGAGAAACTAGGTCCATCACACACTATATGGTTCGAAGCCTTTAAAAGTGAAAGTAATCGACTGTTATTGTCTGAGATTGCCGTCATAAGAATTAATTCACTACCGCGCATGCTATGTATAATGACTTCTGCTGCTCTCAATAAACCAGGACTTATGCTAACAATACCTACACAACTTCCAGCATTTAATTCCTTAAGAATTTTTAATTCCTTTTGAAAGTCGCTTAAGTCAACTGCAATAGCGCGGACTCCATGTTGCTTAGCAACTTTTTCTAGAGGCTGTAAAAAATATCTGCTTGTGACAATCGTACCATTATTTGAATTACTCAAAACTTTTTCTAATTCTTCCATAGGAACAACTTCTACTGGTACATTAACTGTTGTTGAAAGATCTTCTGCTATTAACATAGAAGCTCCAATATCTTCTCTAGGAGTACTGACTATGATTCTTGATCCGCACTTAATACGCCACTCAATTTCATTGTTCAATATCTCTCTCGTCTCTTGTAAAGTGAATCCAAGACTTATTAAGTTGTCAATAACCGTCTTTGCTTCTTGATCAGGAGCTTTCCTTATTTTATCTTTTGAGTAAAGTGATTTTGTAAATTCTCTTTTAGTAATATTATCCCTTACATAGATACCTGATCCAGCTATTGCTTCAACAACCCCATCTATTTCTAGTTGTCTGTAAACTTTGCTTATAGTATTACGATGGAGTCCAGTCTGCATTGCAAGTTGCCTCGTACTGGGAAGTCTGTGTCCTGGAGGAAAATGTCTTGCTGCAATTGCGAAACAAATTTGATTATTTAGTTGAGTAGATGCAGGGATATCACTGTCTTGTTGAATATGGAATCTCACTTAAGAAAAGTCCTTACTAATTTACTTTTTGATATAGTGACAGTTTAACATTCGTCATATTTTTTGATAACAATTTATCACTCATCATCTTTTTTTATAAGAGGAGTTTTGCGAGGGCTTAAAAACATAATCATGTTTCTCCCTTCTCTTTTTGGTTTTTGCTGAACTTCTGATTGCTCTTCTAAATCATTAGCCATTTTCAGAAGAAGTGTCTCGGCTAAATTTGAGTGTTGAATTTCTCTTCCCCTAAACATTACAGTGCATTTTACCTTATCTCCCGATTTTAGAAATTTAGTAGCTTGACCAATCCGCACATCATAATCATGCTTGTCAATTTTATA
>JAOOLS010000001.1 GCA_028408915.1 Prochlorococcus sp. AH-716-J09 | reverse complement strand
GAGATAGTGAGGAGTGAGAATTCTCTAATAAGGGAAGATGGCCAAAGTAGAAACTTTATTACAGGAATTTATTATCTTTTGGAGAGAGACGCAAAAAGTGCTTGGCACAGAGTAAAAAATGCTGATGAAATTTGGATTTATTTAAGGGGCGATCCTTTGAATTTATGGTGCCTAGATAATGATAATAAGTTAATAAGAAATTTAATTTTAGATTCCAATAATCCGGTAGAAATGATCCCATCTGGATATTGGCAAGCTGCAAAAAGTACAGGCGAATTTACTTTAGTGAGTTGTTGTGTTGGCCCGGGCTTTGATTTTAAGGATTTTGAATTACTCAGAAATACAAATCATACTTCTAGATTGGATAAAGCAATTAATGATCTTATTTGAGACGTTTTTTGTTTATATTTTTGAAATTATCCTCTAGATTTATAAGGCTACTCAATCAATCTATATTTAATGAATCAAAATTCTGTCAAAACAATTGGTATTAATGATGAACCAAGAAAAGATTCATACTTAGTAAATGTAAATCAGGCTGATGGATTAAAAGGCATCCTTAATAGAGATTTTGATGAATGGTCGAACTTCGATGGTTGGGAAAGTATTTCAGTTCAGCAATGGATTTTTTCTAGAGCTTTGGAGGTTTTCAGAGGTAAGAAAATTGATATTAAATGCGACTGTTGTAAACATAATGATTTAATCCCAAATGATTTTGAGAGTATTAAAAAAGAAAAATGTTATGGTAAAAAAAGTGCTTATATGATTGAAAAAGTTGTAGATGAAATTGTATTAGCTAAGGCAAGAAGAGAAAGTGATGGAACATATTCTGCGTAAGATTCATAAATATATATATGGAGTGAAAAATCTTTTACTTACCAGTGAAAATTATCAGAAGAACCAATCGTTAAATTTCTTGTGGACATCTTATGAAACTTAAAGTGTACCGAATCACTGAACTCCTTTTCATCTGAGTAATTAACAAGATCCACTGGGTCGATGTTTTCATCGAACCATGCATCATATTCAATATGGTTTGGTTCAGCAAAATAACTCATATCCAATTAATAGCTTTCAAAAAACATATAAACGGTACATGCGATACCAAATTAACATTCTTAATTTTTAGATAATCTATATTTTTAACTTTTTCATAAAGATTAGTTGCTAGAAAGATAGTAGAAATATCTATAAATTAATGTCTCTAGATACAACCATGGTTTCTATTCATCCCCACTTCACAATCAAGGATGGGAAGATGGACCAGTGCCTAGCTCTTTTAGAAGAAATTTTGGTACTGACAAAAGCTAATGAACCTGACTGCCTTTTTTTTAATATCACTACGTGCGGTTCAGATAAGGCTTATGTAAGAGAGGCATATAAAGATGGTGCCGCCGCTTTGTTTCATCTCAAAAATATGGGACATATGATTCCCAAGCTTTTTGAAGTGTCAGATATTACTGTGCAGGTCCAAGGCCCTCCCGAGGAAATTGAACCCTTGAAGGAAATACTGCCAGACGCTGATTTCTATGAAGCAATATCTGGATTCTGATTTAGATTGTAAATATTGACAGTCGATCGCGAGGGGCTTTTAGCCCCCTTTTTATTTAGGAATTCAAAATAAAATAATCATCCCTTTACTTATATCAAGTAACTTTATTATCAGCTCAAATATTATTTTTATGGCATCAACTTTTTATATCGTTCATCATGAATTTAAGGCAGGAAAAGCTGAAAAATGGTGGGAAACAGCTTATGCGGCAATGTCACCAGGTGGTGGATGGGATGATGCGGTAGCAGCTAATAAAGAAAAAGGATTTTTTAACCATTCTGCAAATGCTGTAACTAAAAATGGTCCTGTATATTGTTTTTGGGAAGTAAATGAGGGTATTTCAGCTGAGGAGTTTCAGGAGTTTATAGACGGTCCCTCTGGTCCAGGTTTCGGACAAGATGCTCTGATGAATATCTGTAAACCAATTGACACTTCATTAATGAATGGACAAACACCTTATCCACCAGTTTTTTCTTGATTATTGACATTCTATTTAGAATAGGAAGCAATTAGCTCTTTTTTTATTATGTCTGTTGAAACTACCGTTTTCACATTCAAAATTAGTGTCCCATTTGAAGAGTGGGCTGCGGTTTATGACAGCGAAGAAAATATACAAATGAATAAAGAGCGCGGAATTATTTGCTTATACAAAGGTGTAAAGAAAGATGATCCAACAAGTGTAATTCTAATTGAGCAGGGTGAAGAAGGTAAATCGATAGCTATGTTTGAAGATCCTGCAGTGAAACCTTTAATTGAGAGTGCAGGTCATATTTACGATTCAACGGTTATATCCAGTTATTTTTAAGTGAAAAGCTTAATTTTTCCTGCAATATTATTATTATTTCCTTTTTCTACTCAAGCTGGTTTTCCAGAAGGTGAGAATGGATATGATCTAAAAAAAATTGAAGAGTCTTTTAGATTACCTTGTAATGAAATTGGAAATGATGATTGTATTGCAAGAGCATTAGGAGTTGGTGCCTGTACCTGGATATTTGGAATAAACAAAGATAAAGAACCTGCTGAAGCTTTAAAAATTTCAGATACTGTTTTAATTGCTCTTATCAAAGGAAATAATCTTGATTTAAAATCAATGCTTGAAAAAGATGGATTAATTAAAACGAATATAAAAAAAGAAGCTACTTATAGAATTAATTTCTGCAGAGAGGAAACAAAAAAAGCTATTCCAAAGTTAATTAAGAAATTACCAGAGGGTGTTGTATTGGATGAAGAGAGAGTAGAAAATTTAACCAGAGTGTTTCCTTTGCAGTATTTAAGTATGTTTGAGCAATTTAACAAATAAAAGCAATGAAACTTTTATTATTGACTCCTATATTCAAACGTTTTAAAAAAAGTGCTTTTTTCTCATCACTTAATCAGAATACTTGTCCTGTTTATGATGCTGAAGAAATAAAAAAACAAGAACAACAAGAAGCTATTAGAAAATTATACCCATAAAAAAAGGGCGATAGCTTCGCCCCAGTCAAAAAGCAGGATAATCCCCATCACCCGGCCTTTTTAAAATCCTAGCACTACATATAGTGTTTGTAAGTAATAAAAATTTACTATTGGTGGAGTTGTTGGTTTCTAATTAATTTGCCATGATGGAAATCCCCATCACTCAGGCTCGCAAGAGTCTTTTTTTTATGTCTAGTTTTGGATCAGACACTCCATTTATGCTTCTTGCAAAACTTAAAGTTAAGGAAGATAAGGTTGCAGAATACTTAGAAATTGCAGATAAGACAGATAAAGCTGTTGAAGCTGACGAACCAGGAATGCTCCATCATACTTTTGATCAAGACCCTGATGATCCTCTTCGTTTCGTATGGTCAGAAGTTTATAAAAATGATGATGCTTTACTAGCTCATTTAGCTAATCCAGCATTAGGTGTTTATCTTGAGGCTCATGCTGAACTTGGGTCTGATCTTTCTGTTGAATTTTACGGAACTGTGGGAGATAAAGTTATTGAAGCCATGAATGGAACAGGAGTTCCATATAAGATCTTTAAAACAAAATTTGGTTATAGCAGAGTTTAAGGATAAGGGTATTAACTAACTAGTTCAACTAAATTATTAATAGGAATCTGAGTGCTAGAGGTAACCACAGACATAAAAGAAGCAATAGTAAAAGGGTAATTGCATGAATATTTGGAATGTATTGCTCTTTTAAAATTTGTGTCTTCATAATCTATCTAGCCTTCTTAAGTTTGATTTCTCTTCTAATAAGCAGAGCTATAACTACAACACACATGTTCATTAGAAATACGTCTAATGGCATTTGAAAAAAAGTCTCTACTCAATTAATAGCAAGATTTTTGATCTACGAATCAAGAAATGAATACTAATATTTATTGGCTTAATAAAACGAATTTAAAAATTATATTTATGCTTAAATATCTCAGAACTTTTAAATATTAAATGGCTTATTCAGAAACAAGAATAGTGGTAGGTGGTCTAGCCCATGTACCTGTTCTTATTTTTATCGCCAAATTTATAAAAGGTAAGTTTGGAATTAAAACTGAAGAGAAAAAAGATACCTTATCTAAAGAAGAGCCTGTTAAAATTATTGAACTAAAAAATACAGTAATTAAAGAAGGAAAAGCAGAAACTTTAAAGGAACTGTCAAATAAGCTGGATAATATTGAACAGAAGGCTGATGAGGTTTATGAAAAGGTAAAGAAGAAAAAAAAGGATAAGAAGAAAAAAAAAGAATTACTAAATTGAGATCCTATCAAGCATCAATATATCTTGAGCTTGGATTGTATCTCTCTTATCTTCATCTTCGGGATCTTTATAGGATTCAATTTCAGCTTGAATTTTTCTCTTGTAAACTCCTTTGATATAGTCAATTTCTCTATTCTCTTTATTCAAGATTGAGAATGGTGATCTTTTTAAGTTCATAACTTTCTCCTAATAAATAAGTTTAGATCAGCTCCAGTTTTTATCAGATTCAACAAAGCTATCCAATGTTTGCTGATTCCTGATTTCTTCTTCAAGAAGTTCTTCTTCTGATCTTTCTTCAATCTCAGATTGATGATCTTCTTTTAGAGTGGATTTGGTAGACATTTGCTCATGTCGACTACAACCATGTTCTAACTAGTCAGGCAAGCTATCCGACTAATAAATATGTACGGTTTGAGGAACCCCCTTATACGGATAAAGGATCAACAAATAAATTTGAATGTGGTTAAAATCAATAATGATTTCATTTAGTTTTTTTTCCCTTTAAAAATCATCAATAAGGGCAGACCAATAAGCATAAGACTCCCATCAATTAATAAAAAAATATTTAGATTCATTTATCTATTTCTTCGGGGTTATCCCAATTAAGGGGTATCCCTTTTTTTACTGGCTCTTTTTTCATATCATCCATCTCTTTTCTGATTTTGTTGTAGTATGCCAACTCTTCTGGATCATAAGAACCAAGACCATAATTCATGGTCGCTGCAAGATATATTCTGTGCATCCTGTATGACGATAATGCCATTTCTTAAAAGAATGTTTTTAGATTCTAAAATATATTTATGTTATTTAATACTAATTAGTTTTATTGGGCTATAAACTCGCCTAGAACTCAACTTAGGTTCTCTCCCTTACCAAGGGAGTGCTCTACCGCTGAGCTACAAGGGCAATTTTAAAGTGGGCCGGGTTGGACAAATCAAGACTGCCTGCAGCACAGTAGTTCTGAAGTGTGTAGAATAAATTTAGACGGCCCATTTGTGGCTGTAAATTATTTCTAGAGAGTGCTGTAATTATTCTTTAGTCCACTTTTTTAGTTTTTAGAAATTCCAATTTATCTGTAATTGATATGAATCTGAATTTTTTGAATCTCCCTGTTCATTTTTGTAAGAAAGCACAGCTCCGAATCTATTTTTCCTATTCATCTGTAATCCAATGGTGTTGCTGAGGAAATTATCCGATGAGTTCAAAATTGAAAATCTGTAATTGGTGGTGCTGTCATCTAGATAATTCAGATCCACAATAGAATCATCTGTGAAGTCGAGATTGTATTCGATTTTTGCGAAAGGTTTTATTTTCCATTCCTTAATCTCAAATTCGCTGAATAAATCTGATCCAAGGGCCAAAATTTTATGGTTGATTGTCTGTTCTTTGAAAGTCAAGGCAAGATGACTGCCTGATTCGGAAAATGGTTTTAATGATATATGAGAAGCTTCAATCCGTGCATAGGGATTAAAAGTGATGTTTCCCTTGGAAATCGGTTCGGTTCTGAAAGAAAAAGATCCAAAGATAAGATTGGCATCTCTCTGGCCTTTGTGGGCAATTGAGTCTTCGAATCTGGTTGTATAGAAATCCATTTTTCCAATTCCCAACTGAAAATCTGTGGGTAAAAAGCCTTTGAATTTCTTGGAGGAGTAAATTGAAACACTATAGTTATCTGAATTTAACTTGCTTCCTTGCGAGCCGATTTTTATATGATCGTTACCATAAGTAAAAGCGAAGCCAAGCAGAGAATTGTTTTTCAATTTTTTGTCTGCACCAAAAGTTAAGTTAAGTGCATCTGATTTCTGATTTGATGATGTTGCATTTTTTTTATAATCACCAACAACTATCTCTCCATCAGTCCATAAAAACCAGTTTCCAAGTAATTTTCCACCTTTTGGATTTAAATCAGGATCAAATGTTTTTTCGCGTAATTCTGCAAAAGCAATGTCTACTGAACTATTTCTGAGATCATCGATTATTTGGTCCGATTCATTTTTCAGCCTTTCATCATTCCAGTTTGCTCTGGCCCAATTTTCAAAATCTTTACTTTCTATATCTTTAAATTTTTTCCCCGATCCATTAAAAACTTTCTCTAATGTTGGATTTGAGAAAGAAAAATCAATGCCTTGAAATGATTTTTTGTCAGATCTTTTATTCCTGGAAAGCCATTCTAGCCTTCTATTCACAGCATCTAAACCTGCCTTGCTGAATCGTATTGATGCGTCTGTCCAGGCTTTTGCCAGTCCCAGTACATCAGGTTTCAAAGTTGGATCACCCTTTGAATCTATAGGAATATGATTATTTATCACACCATTTGATGTGGTGGATGAAACGCCTGTGAAAGTAAAGTTAAAATTCAAATGATAGGTTGTGAGTTCTCCGGAATCTGGAGCATCTGCCTGTATTTGAATGGTTTGTGCTCCGCCGCCAAGATCGGGAGTGAAAATACCATTTTCCGAGATAATTTTTGTGCTTTCAAAACCATATCCTTTGGGCGGATCCACAGTAATTGAGTAGTTACCACTTTGTGCGATATCTCCTTTCAGAACAAAATTATATTTGCCATCTGAACCCGTCTCTTGTACATTATTTCCTCCACTTTCATCCAGCCAGTCGTTATTTACGAGACTTCCTTCATAAAGCAATTTAACTGTTACTCCGGATACCGGTTGTCTTGTAGAGGATTCGTATATCACTCCTGCAGGGTCAATTAAAAGGCCATCTATGTCGCTAAATTCTTCACATGAAGAACTGATCTGGATATTTTTGATAAATCTTCCTGATGAAACTGGTCCATCTGTTAAATCAACTTTACCTTTACCTCTCTTCCCAGCTAATTTTATAAATTCAACTTTAAAGGTCCCAGCGCTGTTAGGAAAAAAATTATAGTTACCCACACTATTGGTTGTAGTTGTTGTGATTAGAGAATCATCCTTATAAAGTTTTACAGTTGAACCGTTAACTGGATCACCATTTTTGTATCTGACAACTCCCGATATCGATCCGCAGGAAGCACTTTTGGTAGTGAAATTATAAGTATTCTTTGAATCAATTCCAGCAAAAGAATTAGGAGAAGCCGCTTCATCCACTACTGCTCCTGTTGAAATAAAAATATAATATTGAGTACCATCATTTATCAAAACTGATCCGTCAGAATCTCTTAATGAAATTGACATTTCATTCCCGGATATGGAGATATCAGTTGTGTTGCTCATATTGAATGATCTTATTAATGCATCAGTTGAATAGTTGTATAGAGAAATATTTCCTGAACCACGAACTACGTTTTCACTGAAAATTATTTCAACTGTTGGATCAGATGTAGAAACATCTGTAGCATTATCCTCAGGAGATTGGGAAGTTATAACTGGAGCGACTGAGTCATTACTGTAAGTTGAAAAATTCAGTTCAGTTTTATCTGTAATGCCTTTGTAGCTAATGCCATTTGAAGATTCAATTATTTTGGGTTCGATAAGAAGATAATAATCTGTGTTTACATTAAGTTCTGCTGGTAATGTAATAACTTTGCCTGAAATATTCAATGAATCATTGCTGTATTGTTTGACTAAAGTCCCGTCAGATTTATGCAGAGCAATATTTCCACTTGTTTCCGATGCTCTTATATCTTTGTCAAAGGTCAATGTGAGATTAAGACTTGTATTTATCCCAAAAGAATTATCTGATGGATTGGTGGAAGTTAAATTTGGACCATTTGGACATCCATTAAAACCCCAGCATGGTTGTTTATTAATAGACAATATTGGAGCGAACAAAATTGGTGTCTGGGCATAGTGTTCAACATTCCATGAAGTTAGATTTTGATCGAATTCGCCTGCATTTTTAAAGGTCCTTGTAAAATTTGTGACCTCTGCCACATCCCAATTACTAATATCTTTATTAAATGCTCTCGCTCCATCAAAAGTTCTCCTCAATGACCTTAAACTTTCAGTGTTCCAGCTTGAAATGTTTCCATTAAAATTCTTTGCTCCGGCAAATGTTCTGTGCATGCTCACAACTTTCGATACATCCCAGCTGTTTAAATCACCATTGAAATTAATAGCCTTTAAAAAAGTTCTGTCTAATCTAGTTACGTTACTTACATCCCAGCTATTTAGATTTTGATTAAATGCTGCTGCTCCCCTGAAGGTGCTGTTAAGCCTTGTAACTTTGGAAATATTCCAACTACTAATATCTTGATTAAATACCAAGCTATCCTGGAACATTCCATTGATATTAGTGACATTATTTAATTCCCAGTTCGAAATATCCTGATTAAAGCTGGATGCGTTCATAAACATCCTGCTCATGGTTGTAGCTTTACTTGTATTCCAATGACCTATATCTGCATTAAAGTTGGTTTGATCCTTAAAGAGACTTGAAAAATTCTTAATTTGACCAGTGAAAATTTTATTGCCAGTGTCCCCAAAATTGTATGTAATCCCATCTTTAGTTATTTGAAAATCTGATCCAACAGCACCATTTGCTATCCCTTCATCAAGTAAATCTCTATCAACGATTAGCATATTTGCGCAAACTGTTCCGGATGCACCAACTGTCCCTACATATTGATTTGAGTAGCAATTTGAATCATCAGCTTTAGCTGAATTCAAGGGATAAAATAATGAAATTAAAAATAGATATTTATATAAATTTTGTTTCTGCACCTTTGTTTTGATTATTGATTAAATTTTTAACTTCTGAAAATCTTTTCTATATTAACAACCAATTTTCTGAAATCCATAATTTACATTTTTAAAACAGAAAAGTGGACCCCAAAACGGACGTCCACTTCTGATGAATTTCTTTCTGCGATAATGGTAATCTCTTTGATGCTAAGCTATCTCGGAGATGCCCTCGTCGGGACTTGAACCCGAGACCTCTCCCTTACCAAGGGAGTGCTCTACCGCTGAGCTACAAGGGCAATTTTAAAGTGGGCCGGGTTGGATTTGAACCAACGTAGGCAGAGCCAGCGGATTTACAGTCCGCCCCCTTTAACCACTCGGGCACCGACCCCCACTATTTGAACTTATCAGTTAATGGACACTTTGTGTGAAATTGTTTTGGTTTTTTTGTTTCTTTCTAGATAGCATTTGAAAAGAAAAGACTTTATTGATGATGAATATTTTATTGATAAATGGACCAAATCTAAATCTTTTGGGCACTAGAGAACCTGAAATATATGGTAATAAAACATTGAATGATATAGAAAAAGATTTAATTAAAGTTGCTAAAGAAAAAAGTGTTAATCTTGAATGTTTTCAAAGTAATCACGAAGGAGAAATAGTAGATAAAATTCAGGAGTCTGTAAAAAGTATCCAAGGTATTCTTATAAATGCTGGCGCTTTTACTCATACCTCGATTTCTATCCGTGATGCTTTAATTGGATCAAAAATTCCTTTTGTAGAGTTACATATTTCAAATATTTTTAGTAGAGAAGATTTTCGCAAAGAATCTTTTCTTACAGATAAAGCTATAGGAATTATTAGTGGATTTGGCATATCAAGTTATTCCTTAGCTCTTGAAGGAATTATTGGATATTTAATTAGTAATGATTAAATGCTAGTCAATTTTAAAAGGCCCACTTCTCATATTAAATATTTAACGTCACTTACCTCAGATGAGTGGATCAAACTTGCATTATCTAATCCAATTGATATTCTTATTGACCATGCTCATTGTGAAAGAAAAGCAGCAGGAGTAGCTATTCAATTGATGTTTAGATATCCATCAGAACCAAATCTGGCAGAAGTTCTAAGTCCAATAGCGAGAGAGGAATTAGAGCATTTTGAAAAAATACTTTATTTTTTAAAGGATCTTGGGCATTCTCTTGATTCCTTAAAGCCGCCTCCATATGGAGCTGAATTGTCTAAGAATATAAGAAAGGAAGAGCCCAATAGAATGCTTGATAGTTTCTTAATAGCAGGACTTATTGAAGCAAGAAGTCATGAAAGATTAAGCTTGCTTGCGCTGAATTCTGAAGATAAATCGTTTAAATCCCTTTATGAGTCTCTGCTTGAGAGTGAGGCAAGACATTTTGGAGTTTACTGGAAACTAGCGCAAACTAAATTCTCTAAAAATCAAACTTTCAAAAGATTAGAGAAATTGTCTGAAATTGAGTCATCAATACTAGCTGAAACTTATTTATTGCCAAGGGTACATAGCTAAAGTTAATAAAATAAAAATGATAATAAAAAAGTTCTTAAGTTTACTTAATCGATACAAAACCGAATTACCAACATTCACCATTGTTGGTGTAGGCCCTGGAGATCCATCGCTTTTAACCATTGCTGCTGTGGATGCAATAAAAAAAGCGAAAGTTATAGTTTTCCCATTATCAGATGATAATAAAAAGAGTTTCGCTGCAGAAATAGTCAAGAAATACACCAAATTTAAAAAAAAAATCCCTATCATCTTTCCAATGGCTAGGAAAGATTTTGATCCAGATCAAATATGGTCTAATGCTGTAGAAAAAATTGTGAAATTTATACAAAATGGCGAATCAGTTGTTTTACTTTGTCTTGGAGATACTTCACTATTTGCAAGTTCTTCTAATATTTTGAGGTTAATAAAAAATAATCATGCTGAAATTATTACCAAAACTATACCTGGTATTTCCTCTATTTCAGCAGCTGCAGCTTTGAATGATTTTGATTTGGTAAAAAAAGGCGAGACATTGATCATCAAAGAATGCCCTTCTTCAAAATCTGAATTAACAAACCTAATTAGTGAAAGTAAGGCAAATAAAACGGTATTGGCCATTATGAAAGTTGGTAAAAGATGGAATTTAGTCAGAGAAGTTTTAAAAAAAGAGGATATCATCAATACAACATTAATATCTTTAAGTGTTGGGATGCCTGATCAAATTATTCAATATGCATCACAATATAAAAAGGAATTTATGCCTTATTTTTCTTTGATTTTGATAAGGTTCGATTAATGCAAAAAAAAGAAAAATTAGTTGAAAATCAATTTACATGGCCAATATGTAAGGATCTATTATTTCTTGTTCTCGAAGATAGGGTTAGTGATGTTTTTGTTTGTGAATTGGTTTGGGAAAGACTTTTTTATACTAAAGAAATCTTTATAAATGATTGGTCCTTTAGCGCATTAACTCCTTCTTATTGGTCAGAAAAATTTGAGAAAGCTCCTCAAATAATTTCAGAGCGGCCAGCCTCAATACATTTGACTCGATCAATTCCAAAAGAATATAAACAGGGATTGAAAAATTTTCTTAATTTTAAAGGTTACAAGATTAATGAACTCTATCCAAGAAGAACTAGAAGAGCAACGGCAGTAAATTGGTTGATTTATTGGGCGATTGAGAATGATTGTTTTTCAAAAGATAGTGGATTAATGCCAAGTCCTAGTTCACCCCCTGTTAATCCAGTTAAAGGACATTTTGGCGATCCAGAAATTAAATAAGTTTTTTGAAAAAGGTAAATGATTCTATTAAAGGTATAGTTGTAATGAATACTACTTTCTTTGGAGAGAAGAATTGATTCTTCCTACAATAGCAATTATCGGAAGACCTAACGTTGGGAAATCTACTTTAGTTAATCGTCTTTGCCAAAGTAATAATGCAATAGTATTTGATAAGCCTGGTGTTACAAGAGATAGAACTTATCAAAATGCTTCATGGGGAGGTAAGGAATTTCAAATAGTTGATACAGGAGGTTTAGTTTTTGATGATGATAGTGAATTTCTCCCAGAGATAAGGACACAAGTTTTCTTAGCTCTAGAAGAGGCTTCACTCGCGTTACTGGTGGTAGATGGTAATCAAGGCATTACTGATGGTGATTTATCAATAGCAAAATGGTTAAGAAACTCAAGCTGTAAAACAATTGTTGCTGTTAATAAATGCGAATCGACTACTCTAGGAATATCCCTAGCTTCGGAGTTCTGGAAATTAGGATTGGGCGAACCTAACCCTGTTTCGGCTATTCATGGTTCAGGTACTGGAGATCTTTTAGATCTCGTTATTGACGAACTTCCTGAAAATAATATCCAGGATGATGAAGAAAAGATAATGATGTCAATTATTGGTAGGCCTAATGTTGGTAAATCAAGTTTGTTAAATTCAATCTGTGGAGAAAAAAGAGCAATAGTTAGTGATATTAGTGGTACAACAACTGATTCAATAGATACGCTTATTAAAAAAGGAGATAATCATTGGAAAATTATTGATACTGCAGGGATTAGAAGAAAGAAAAATGTTAAATATGGCACTGAATTCTTTGGTATTAATAGGGCTTTTAAATCTATAGATAGAAGTGATGTTTGTGTTTTAGTCATTGATGCTATAGATGGAGTAACTGATCAAGACCAGAAGCTGGCTGGGCGAATAGAAGAACAAGGCAGAGCTTGCATAATTGTTGTTAATAAATGGGATCTTGTAGAAAAAAATAGTTCAACAATTTATCAAGTAGAAAAAGAACTTAGATCTAAACTTTATTTTTTACACTGGTCTAAAATGATTTTTATATCTGCCCTAACTGGTCAAAGAGTTGATAATATTTTTGAGCATGCTCTTGATGCTGTAAATCAACATAGAAGAAGAGTTACAACATCTGTAGTTAATGAAGTACTTAAAGAATCAATAAGTTGGAAAAGTCCTCCAACTAAGAGAAGCGGCAAGCAAGGCAGACTTTATTACGGTACTCAAGTAAAGAACAAACCTCCCACTTTTACTCTTTTTGTAAATGATCCTAAATTATTCGGAATAACTTATAGAAGATATATTGAAAAACAAATTAGAGTAAATTTAGGATTTGAAGGCACACCCCTTATTTTACTTTGGAGAGGAAAACAGCAAAGAGCTTTAAATAAAGAAGTAGAAAGAGAAAATATTGAGTTAATTCAAAAAGATTTATGAATTTGCTTACCAAATTTTCTGTTGGTCAATACGTTCATGGTAATAGAAGTTGGCTAAGAATTATAGATAGTAGATTAAAAATAATTATGGTAATGATATTTTTAATCACTCCAATTTGGGCAGGTCCAATATGGAGATTGAGTTTAGTTGGTTTTTTACTATTTATTACTTTTTTAAGTTTATTGCCATCTAGAGTATGGTGGCGATCATTATTTTTTCTCTCATGTTTGTCACTATTAGTTGGATTTATATCAATACTTGCCTCGTCTGATATTCAATCTCTTGATGGCTACTTAAGAAATCCCAATGAGTTGGAAGTAGTACTGGAAAGCCAAAAAGAATGGAATATTTTGCAAATTCCTTCTCAGAAGATATGGTTTATTAATTTTGGTCCCTACAACTTATCAAGAAAAGCTTTCGAACTAGGAATAAAAACTTCCACTTTGATATTTACTGTTATTCATAGTGTGAATTTGATGCTTTTAACCACATTGCAGGAAGACATTGTATGGGGATTAAGTTGGTTTATGTATCCATTAAGAAAGATCGGATTGCCAACTAGTAAGTGGCTTTTTCAGTTGTTAATTGCATTACGTTTTATTCCCCTAGTGCAGGAAGAACTTCAAAATATCATTAAATCAGTATCAGTTAGATCAATTAATTTTCGAAATTTAGGATTAAAGAAATCATTTAATGTTTTGTTAATCTTAGTGGAAAGGTTATTTCAAAATATATTTCTGAGAATTGATCATGGAGCAGAATCATTACTTTCAAAGAAAAAAATTATTATAAAAACTAACAGATTTAGAACTTTTTATCCTTCAAAATCTCTCAATGTAATTGTTAATACATTATCGATTTGTTTTATTTGCATAGCAATTTTTCTTAGAAAACTGTATGGTGCATTATAAATAACACAATATTTTAAGTTTGAGTTCTGAGCGTTATTTAAACCATCCCACATTTGGTATGTTGTACCAAGTTTCTCCAGGAAATGATGGGAGAGATATTTATGCGACTTTATACGCTCAAAAAATGTTTTTCTTGGTAGAAGTTCGACAGAGAGAAGTTTTTTTTGAAGTCATACCTTATTTAGATGCCCGTAATCAGGCTGAATTAAACCTTCAAAAAGCCAGAAGAAAAGGATCCGAAGAACTATCTAAATGGGAGAATTTATTTACGCAAACTTTCTTATAAAAGGTGAACCCTGCAAATTATTTAAAAATTAAAAATAAAATACCATCAAATGTAAATATTCTTGCAGTAAGTAAAGGATTTAAAAGTCAAGAAATCAAGACTATTCAAAATTTAGGTCAGAACGATTTTGGTGAAAGTAAGGTTCAAGAGGCATTTGAAAAACAATTAACCTTAAAAGATCTTAAACAAATAAATTGGCACTTTATTGGAAGAATACAAAGTAATAAAATAAGAAAAATAGTTCAAAATTTTAAATATATTCATTCAGTAGATTCATTTGAAAAGTTGCAAAAGATTTCTAATATTTCACGTGAAGAGAAAAAAAATCCATTAATAATGTTGCAGGTTAAGTTGAGTGATGACCCAACTAAAGGAGGTTTTAATCCTGAATTTTTAATTTTGAAATGGAGAGAAATTCAAGACTTGAAAAATATTTCATTAACCGGTTTGATGACTATCAATCCTAAAGGACTTAGCTCTAAAGAAAATTCAGAATTTTTCAAAAAATGTCGTGCTCTCGCTGATTCTCTACAACTATCAGATTGTTCCATGGGGATGTCGGGTGATTGGGAGGAAGCTATTGACGCTGGATCAACTTGGTTAAGATTAGGATCATTGATTTTTGGAGACAGATATTAATTAGTTATTTTTTTATAAAAATCTTATCTATAAACTTGCGGTAAAGTTCAACTAACGTTATTTAAGTATAGGTAGTTTATTCATTTAAAAAATGGATCTATTACTCAAGGTTCTTAAACCTTAGTAATCAATTTCAAGAGGATTTAAAAGGTGTCACTTATTTCTAGATTAAAGGCAGTTGTTGCAGGGGATGAGTATCTCGATGATGATTTTGATGAGTTGGATTATCCTTCAGAGGATGAATTAAATAATATTAATAATTTCAAACAAAATCCAAAGAATGTAAATGCCCTTGCAAATTCAAATCCATTCGATTTTATGAATAACAACAGATCATCAAAAGTAGTTGGTATGCCTGGAATCTCAAATTCGTCCTCAGAAGTAAGCTTAATGGAACCAAGAAGTTTTGATGAGATGCCTCAAGCTATACAAGCATTAAGAGAAAGAAAAACTGTAATTCTTAATTTAACTATGATGGATCCTGATCAAGCTCAAAGAGCGGTTGATTTTATTGCTGGGGGCACATATGCAATTGATGGACATCAAGAGAGAGTCGGTGAAAGTATTTTTCTTTTTGCTCCAAGTTGTGTAAATGTAACTAGTTCTTCCCCAGAAGAAGCATCTCCTTCTTCTGTTTCTACAGAAAGCACACCACAATATAGTTTGGGCAAAAATACTACTCCTGAACCAGCATGGGGTAATTCTAAATTAAGTACTTATTCATGATTAATTTGTGACAGATAAAATTGCGATTATTGGTTTTGGAAATATTGCAAGTGCTATAGTTACTCCTTTATTAGATAGCAAATTAATTCAGCCAGAGAATGTTTTTTGTGTTGTAAAAACAGAAAAAAGTTTAGAAAACATAAAAAAAAATTATAAACATAACATAAACGTTTATAAATCAGGTTCTAAAGAGTCAAAAATAATTTGGGATTGTCAATATAAACTTCTCTCGATAAAACCCCAACAATTAAATGATATAAGTGAGGCCCATCATATAAAAAATAAGGACAATTTAATAGTTTCAATTCTTGCAGGGGTTTCAATAAATAGACTTACTGGAAAGTTTCCCAATCATAAATGTGTGAGGGTGGTTACAAATATTCCAATAACTATTGGAAAAGGTTTAACAGGGATTTCTTGGGGAGAAGAAATTACTGAAGATCAGAAACAATTAACAAAAAAATTATTTGAAAATACTAGTAAAATTTATGAATTAACTGAAGATTACCTTGATATATTTTTAGCTTTAACTTCATCAGGTCCTGCAATCATAGCTTTAATTATAGAAGCATTAAGTGATGGAGGATTAAGCGGGGGATTACCAAAAATAATTTCAGAGGAACTTGTTATGGAAATGATAATAGGGACTATTTGTCTAATAAAGGAAAATAAACTTACTACTTGTGAGCTTAAAAATTTAGTAACCTCTCCAGGTGGTACAACTATTTCTGCTTTAAGGGTTTTAGAAAAAAAGAGTGTAAGGTCGGCATTAATGGAATCTATAGTTTCAGCTTGTAATAGAAGTAAAGAGTTTCGTTAGGTTTTTCAATTATCTTTTAAGTTAATATAAACTTTTTCAAGCGAATTTATATTTTTAGCAATTGTATATCTTTCAAGTATACGTTCTCTAGCTTTTTCTCCAAGATCTTTTGTAAATGAGGGGTGTTCTACGAGAATTGGGATTATAGTTTTTAATTGTGCAGCCACATTATCAGTTGAAATTACTATTCCTGCTCCGTTATCTAAAACTTCACCATCAGCGCCGGCATCTGTAGCTACACAAGCAGTACCAGTAGACATTGCCTCTAGAAGTGATAATGATAAACCTTCTACTAAGCTTGGTAAGAAAAATACTTCTGCTATTTGCATTATTGCTATCCTAGTTTCTAAATCTAATTCGACACCCCACCAAATTAATTTCTCATTACCAAGGTTAGAAAAACTATTTTCAAGTGTTGGCTTCATTGGTCCATCCCCAACAATAACTAATTTGCAATTTTGAGTTTTTGTTTGGCGCCAAGAACGTAAAAGTGCCTCGATATTTTTCTCATTTGCAATCCTTCCCATATATAAAAAGATTCTTTCATTTCCAAGCTTGTTTTTTACCTGATCATATTTTTTACTTTTTTTGCAAAAAGGTCTCCAAATATTTTCATCAACGCCGTTTGGAATAATAATTTGTTTTTCTTTAGGTACTCCTAATTTCTCAAGAACATTTTTTTGAGGTTCAGAAAAAATAATTACTTTATCGAACTTTGCTAAAGAGGGAGCATAAAGTTGATATGTTAATTGTTGAGTGCTCGCAGTTAGATTTCTATTTTTTGCATCAAATGGTGGATGAAATGTTCCTATAAGAGGAACATTAATTTCATTACAAAGCTCTGGAAGTCTAAAGTCTAAAGGAGATAAAGTTAGGCTTGCATGTACTATGTCAGGTTTTAATCTTTCCAATGATAGCCTTAGTTCTTTTTCTGCCCTTGGCGAGGGTATTGTATAAACTTGAGATTTAATTAAATATGGGAGACTTACATCAGGATCATTTGCAAGAAATGGGTTTGATGAATTTGAACTAGAGGGATTGTCGAAATGAATAAAACTAATTTTATGCCCTCTGGCCTTTAATTCCTCAGTAGTTGAATTACCATAAGTTACATTTCCACAAAAAGGGGATTTTTTTCCTAACCAGGCAATATGAACCACATTAATTGAATTAACTATTTATTAAGTTAACAGGCAAAGGCGCCATGATCATATTTTTTAAATTTTTTAATGCTTCATGAAAATGCTAACTATATATTTCTCTCAACATTTTTAGTGAAGATAGCTCCTTTTCCAATTGAGTAGAGATCCATGTCTCAATAATGAATAATATTTTAAGCCAGACTTTTTTGGGACCCAACAAATCTCCATTAGATTTTATTGGTAATTCTGGGAAAAGAAGTCTCTGCAATAGAGCAACTTCAGATGCATTTATTTTTAGATTACTTTGGGGATCTTCTATGGATGAAAAACCTTCACATGGCAAATAATAACAACTCCATTCCCAATTTCCTAAAGGTGGAATAATAGGTTTTCCAGTTTTACAACAATTATGAATTGGTAAATTAATACCCCCGATGGCTAATAGATGGATTAAAGATTGAATACTCATTGAGAGCATTTTAATATCTTCTTCTTGAGACTTTTCATATAAATAAATCCTATCAAGATGTGCAAGAACGCAAGATAAATAGTCTTGTTGCTTGTCATTATTACCTACTAATAAAAATGTTAATTCAGTTATTGCTTGTGCGGCTGCAAGACATTCAATATTTTTTCCTAGACCAGAATAGCTTTTTAATATTTTAATTTGACGTACAGATTTAAGATTTCTTTTCCCAAAAATTTGCAGACTTAAATATGTTAAAGGAGTAGCTGCGGCAAGACTGCTTTTAGGACGTCTAGCACCAGGTACCGCTAATCGAACAATCCCCTGCTCATCAGTAAGAATAGTTATTAATCTATCATTCTCGCCTAATGGAGAAGCTTTAATACAAAGACCTTTAAGTCTGCACTCACCAGAACCAGACATTTAAAAATTTACTTCTTGGAAAATCTCACAAAAATTAGAAGTTCCAACGCAACTAATTCCATTATCAAACAAATCAATAACTTGTGTCAGTGTTTTTATACCACCTACAATTTTTATTTGATTTTGAGAGCCTGTTATTTTTAGTATTTCGGGGACATCATTAGATGTAAGAGGAGATCCAAACCCGTCCCCGAATTGAAAATTTTTTATTCCTAATTCCAAACATATTTCTATCGCATTAATAAAAACTTCTTCTTGTAGTTTTGATTTATTTATGATTATTGAAACTGGTAATCCAGATAATTTAACTTGCTCAATTTCAGCAGCGAAAGTTTCTAAATTTCTTTTGGATAAATTGATAAAGTTTGGGATATATTCAATTCCTTTTGCACCCTTATCTTTTGCAAAACAAACTAATTCTTCAATAAATGAAACTGGTAAATCTGCTAAAGGGTAAGAAATAAGTGCGTTTATATCCGCACTGTAATTACCCAAACAGTTTTTAAGATCAGTTAAATAATTTAGTGAAGTAGAAATATTTTTGATATTGTATTTTCTTATTAAATCGCAATTCACACAGAAATCTTCCCATGATAAATAAGGGTTAATAATAATCGCATGAATTTTCTCGTTTAATTCATATTCAATATTGGGCATTTAAAACTTATTTAGATTGAATCAATCCATAACCTCCATGATTCCTTTTATATATAACTTGAAGTTCATTATTTTTCTTGTTTCGAAAAACATAAAAATCATGATCAATTAGATCTAATTGTTTTCTTGCTTCGTCTGATGAAATTGGAGTCATTTCAAAGTATTTATTTTTTATAGATGGCTTAGGCAGACTTGCTTCAGTTCCTTCTTTAAAAAAAGCTTTATCTAAAAAATTTGATTCCATACTTTCAATTGGTAAAGAATCTTTATTTTTAAATTGTTTATTATGAATTGTTTTATTGTTTCTTTCTTTGTATTTGCGTAATTTTCTACAAAGTTTATTTGAAACTAAATCAATGCTTGAGTATAGATTTTCAGTTTTTTCTTCAGCTCTAATTACGGTACCATTTGCAAAAATAGTAACTTCTGCAGTTTGGAACGAGACTCTTGGATTCTTTTCAATTGAAAGGTGTATGTCAGCTTCTTTAACGATATCCTTATAGTGATGTGTTGCTTTTTCTATCTTTGCCTCAGTATATTCTTTTAATGCTCCAGTGAGCTCAAGATTCTTTCCATGGATTAAAATTTTCATAACAAATCTAAAAATATTTACTTACTTTCTAAATCTACTTAAATATGGATAATAGAACAGCAATAATTAAACAACCTGATAATATTTCTTCTTTTAATGATGTTTATAAATTACAAAAAGAATATCAGGAGGCATTGATTTTAGATAATTCTAACCCTGACTTTATTTGGATAGGGGAGCATCAACTCTGTTATACATTGGGGAGAGGATCTAATTACGATAATTTATTATTTTCTCAAAATGATGCTGAATATGATGTTTTTAAGATTGATAGAGGTGGTGAGGTAACTTGTCATATGCCAGGACAATTAGTAACGTATTTGGTTTTAGATTTGAAAAATTTTAATAAAGATTTAAATTGGTACTTAAGAAAAATTGAAGAAATTATTATAAAAATCCTTGGAGCTTTTAATATAGATTGTCACTCTAGAAAAGGGTTTACTGGTGTTTGGATAGGAAATAAAAAAATCGCATCAATTGGAATTGGGTGTAAAAGATGGATTACGATAAATGGATTTTCAATCAATATTGACTGTGAATTAGAAAACTTTAATAAGATTGTTCCTTGCGGAATAGAAAATTGTCTTATGGCAAATATGATTGATTACAACAAAAATTTAAATATTCAAGAAGTCAAGAGAATTGTTAAAAAAACCATCGAGGAAGAGTTTAATTTTGATTTTATATCAAAATAGAAATTAAAATTTAAAAATCAATTTAATATGGGTGATTTAGCGTATTGGCCTGCAGCCAAACCTCTTTTTAAAAAAAATACATTTGCCAAAAATAGGGATTTTATTAAGAACCTTGATCATATAGATCAAATTTGGGAAAAATTAAAATTTAAATGTGGTGATACTTTAGCTGTTTGCGATTTAAGAGGGAAATACAAAGAAAAATTTTCTTATTCTGAGCTAGCTGATTTAATAACAAAAGTCTCTTTTTCTTTCGAAAATTATGGTTTAAAAAAGGGGGATGTAGTTACTGTAATATCTGAAAATTCTCCAAGATGGCTAGCAGTAGATCAAGGCTTAATGCGTTTAGGAGCTATAAATGCAGTGAGAGGTATCAATTCTCCTTCAGTAGAATTAGACTATATTATTGGGCACTCTAATTCAGTAGGACTAATAGTTCAATCTAAGGAAATTTGGCTAAAGTTAAACAACAAAGAAGAATTAAAAAAAAGACTCAAATTTATAATCAATTTAGAAGATGAACAATTTGAAAGTTTAATAAGTTGGAGTACATTCATAAGTTCAGTAGAAAAAGAAAATTCACAAAATAATAATCTTGAAAAATTTAATCCTGAAATTGATGATGTCGCTACTATTCTTTACACTTCTGGGACGACCGGAAAACCTAAAGGTGTGCCTTTGACTCATGCAAATTTTTTACATCAAATAATTAATTTAGCCTATATCGCTGATCCAGAACCAGGGACCTCTGTATTAAGCGTTTTGCCTATCTGGCATTCTTATGAGAGAAGTGCTGAATACTTCTTTTTTTCATGCGGTTGTTCTCAATACTATACAATTCCAAAATTTCTTAAAGATGATATTACACAAATAAAACCTGTTGTCATGGCTACTGTACCGAGACTATGGGAAGCAATACATGATGGTTTTTTTCAGGCTTTGAAAAAAATGCCTTCCAAAAAGCAAAAACTTATTAAGTTTTTGATAAGTAATAGTTCGGTTTTTAAAAGAAGTCTTAGAAAGATAAGAAATATAGATATAAATCAAATAACTTTTAAATCAAAAATCCCTTTACTGGGTTCTGTTATTAGCCGATACCCTTTACATAAATTATCTAGTATTTTTTTATGGCCGAATATTCTTAGACAACTATGTGGAGAAAAACTGAAATTTCCCATCAACGGTGGAGGTGCATTGCCAGAACATGTAGATCTTTTTTTTGAATCTTTAGGTGTAAATGTTTTGGTGGGATATGGACTCACAGAAACTAGTCCAGTATTAACTTGTAGGAGAAGAGAATTAAATGTTAGAGGATCATCTGGGCAGCCTCTTTCATTTACTGAAATCAAAATAGTGAATGATGATAAAAAAAAGATTCTGAAGTTCAGGGAAGTCGGGAAAATTCTTGTTAGGGGGCCGCAAGTAATGAAAGGTTATCTTAATAATGAAATAGCTACAAATGATGTTTTATCCAAGGATGGTTGGTTTGATACTGGTGATTTAGGTTTTCTAATACCAAATGGTTCTCTATTTATAACCGGAAGAGCCAAGGATACAATAGTTCTATCAAGTGGTGAAAATATAGAACCGAATCCCCTAGAGACTGAAATTCTTAGTTCTGAATTTATTAATCAGATTCAATTAGTAGGACAAGATAAGAAATGTTTAACAGCTCTCGTAGTTCCTAATGTCGAATTGGTGAAAAGCAAGTTTTTGGAAGAAGACCTCTCAAAATTTAACCTGAATAAGAAAATTGGTACATTTTTCAAATCACAAATTAATAATTTGCTTAAAAGTCGATTAGGAGCAAGATCAGAAGAACAAATATTAGATTGTTATTTTGTTGATGCCTTTACTCTAGAAAATGGGTTATTAACACAAACTCTTAAACAAAAAAGAAAAGAAATAGAAAAAAAGTATTTATTACAAATAGAAAATATGTATGAAAACAAATTTAGTAAGAAAATTTGATTTGTTCTATCTATATTGAAAAGGTAATTTAATTTTTTATGGAAACAAAAAACTCAATATCTATAAAGCGCTCAATAGCTATTAAAGCTGTAGTTACACCAACTTGGAAGGAAGATGCTGAAAAAGAATTAAGTAAAGCGATTTCAAACATTGATCAGCAATTATCGCAACTGGAGCAAGAGGGGCAGCAAGTAGTAAATAATATTAGATCCCAATCGGTTAATCCCCTAGATCCAAGAGTTCAAGAACAGGTTAGTCAGGTGCAACAACAAGTCGCAGCAAAACGAAATGAAATTGAAGAACAAAAAAGAAATCTTCTTCAACAACAGAGTCAAGTTCGCGAATTAAAAATGGACGAAATTGTTGATCAAGGGCAAGTGGATAGTTTCTGTGATGTCACTGTGGGAGACAATCTTATTGAAAAAATGCAAGTATCGATTACGGTTAAGGATGGAGTTATTCAATCTATAGATAATAATTAAAGAGAAGATTTAGTATTTTTGAAAAATATAAGTAAATCTTAATTTCGAAAAGTTTTAAATTCTAATCGATCTAAATTATTACTTTCTTAAGTTTTAAGAGTTCCCACTGTGAAAATGATTTCGTATAATTAAAACAAGAGTTTAAAGGGTTCTTAACCATAAAAACTTTAGGAAGTTTGGTAGAAATCCCTTGAAACTTATGCAATAACAATTTTCTTATGTCTCACGAAATATTCATGCCTGCCTTGAGTTCTACTATGACAGAGGGCAAGATTGTGGAATGGTTGAAAAATCCAGGAGATAAAGTTGAAAGAGGTGAATCTGTCTTGGTTGTTGAATCTGACAAGGCAGATATGGATGTTGAATCTTTTCAAGATGGATATCTTGCCGCTGTTTTAATGCCTGCTGGCAGCACTGCACCAGTAGGAGAGACTATCGGTCTTATTGTAGAAAATGAGGATGAGATAGCTTCTGTTCAAGAACAAAATAAAGGAAAACAACCCAAAGTTTCTAGTTCGGATCAACTTGAATTGGTAAGTAATAAAACTGAAGAAAAACCTGTGATTCAAAGCGAAATTGTTGAAAAACAAGAAAAAGAAGTCGTATTAATGAGTGAAAAGGCAGCCACATCTTTTAATAGTGATCAAATAAATGCTGCTACTAGTAATGTTTCTTCGAGGGTGATTGCATCTCCAAGAGCTAAAAAACTTGCCTCTCAAATGGGCGTTGATTTAGCAAAGGTTCATGGATCCGGACCTCACGGAAGGATTCAAGCCGATGATATTTTAAAAGCTAATGGCCAACCAGTCTCTATACCATGGATAGGTGAAGGTGGTTCTTCTGCAATTTTACCTGGTGCAAATTTGGGAGTTGAAAGTAAACCAGAAACTTCAGGAAATAGTTTTGGTAATCCCGGAGAAACAGTTCAATTTAATACTCTTCAGAAAGCGGTAAATAAAAATATGGAATCTAGTTTAGATGTGCCATGTTTTAGGGTGGGTTATTCCATTAACACAGATAAATTAGATAATTTCTACAAAAAAGTAAAACAGAACGGAGTTACTATGACTGCTTTACTAGTAAAGGCAGTTGCAAAGACACTAAAGAAACATCCTCAAGTTAACTCAAGTTTTTCAGAGAATGGAATTTCTTATCCAGAAAATATAAATATTGCTGTTGCTGTTGCGATGGAAGATGGTGGACTAATAACTCCAGTTTTAAAAGAACCATGCAATACTGATTTATTTGAATTGTCTAGGGAATGGAAAGATCTCGTAAAAAGATCAAGATCAAAACAATTAGAACCTGATGAATACTCAACGGGAACCTTCACTTTATCTAACCTTGGGATGTTTGGGGTTGATAGATTTGACGCAATTCTTCCTCCAGGTACCGGTGCTATTTTAGCCATAGCATCATCGAAACCAACCGTTGTTGCTAATAGTGATGGTTCAATATCTGTTAAAAAAATAATGCAAGTAAATCTAACAGCTGATCATAGAGTGATCTATGGAGCTGATGGAGCTTCATTCTTAAAAGACTTGGCTTCCCTAATTGAAGATGAGCCAGAGACTCTTGTCTCCTAAATTTAATTGATTTCTCAAATTAATAATGAAGAAAGAGATTATAAGCTTGAAGCTTATGATTATTTACTTGATCCTTCATTAATTGCTAGTAAACCTTCTGCAATTAGGCATGAATCAAGATTGATGATAGTTAGAAATAGTTTTTTAGAAGAAGACTGTTTAACTAATAAATTTACCAAGAATCTTTTAGATGAATTTAGAGAAGGGGATCTTGTAATTGTAAATAATACTAAAGTTATGAAAGCTAGGTTAAAGGTTGAATTAGAAAATAAGACATTAGTCGAATTATTAGTTTTAGAAAGATCCCATGAATGTGTTTGGTTATGTTTGGCAAAGCCAGCAAAAAAGTTAAAAATAAATAGAAAATTAAAATTAAAATCTCCATTAGCACAAGATATTAATTTGATTGTAGATGGAGTTGATGAAGAAACTGGAGGGAGATTTATCAAATTTCCGGAAAATATAACTTGTCTCAATTCAATGAATGAACTTCTTGATAAATACGGGGAAATCCCTCTTCCTCCCTATATAAAAAATTCTGAAGAAGAATCTTTTCATGAGAAAAGTTATCAAACTGAGTATGCAACAAATCCGGGGGCAGTTGCTGCACCAACAGCTGGTTTACACTTAAGCAAAAGTCTTATTTCCAATCTAAAAAAAAAAGGCGTAATTATCTTACCGATAACTTTGCACGTGGGTTATGGAACATTCAAACCAATTGATCAAGAAGATTTAAGTAACTTAAAACTTCACAAAGAATGGGTAAGTGTTAATAAGGAAGCAGTAGAGGAAATAAAAAGAATAAAGAAAACAGATAGAAAAATAATTGCTATTGGTACAACTAGCGTAAGAGCTCTTGAAAGTTGTTATTCTCATGAAATTAATGACTTTATTCCCATAGCTAAATACGTAGATTTAGTAATTAAGCCAGGTTATAAATTTAGGGTAGTTGATGGATTATTAACTAATTTTCATCTCCCTAAAAGTTCATTATTACTTTTAGTAAGTGCAATGATTGGTAGAGAAAGATTATTAGAATTGTATAAGAAAGCCATAAAAGAAAAATTTAGATTCTTCTCTTATGGCGATGCTATGTATATTTCACCAGATTCACTACTGGAGAAAAAATAGATTTAAGCTTTGACTGGTTCTTGAATGATTCCGCTTGGAACTTCAGTAAACATAATTGATGATAAATACCTCTCTGCTAAATCAGGTAGAACAACTACAATTGTCTTCCCAGCATATTCATCTTGTTCAGCTAATCTAACAGCAGCAGCAGCGGCAGCCCCACAAGATATTCCTACTAATAGACCTTCCTCTTTAGCTAACCTAAGAGCCATCTCAATTGATTCGTCATTTGTTACTTGTTCGACCTTATCAACAATTGATAAGTCAAGGTTCTTAGGAATAAATCCTGCTCCAATTCCTTGGATTTTATGTGGTCCGGATTTAACCTCTTCTCCATTCATTGTCTGTGTAATAACAGGACTGTGTGATGGTTCTACAGCTACAGAAGTAATATTCTTGCCCTTCTCTTGCTTAATGTATCTTGAAACTCCTGTAATTGTGCCGCCAGTTCCAACCCCTGCAACTAGGACATCAATTTCACCATCGCAATCATCCCAGATTTCTGGTCCAGTAGTTTTGAAATGAATTTCAGGGTTTGCTGGATTATCAAATTGACCTGGCATGAAATATTGAGAAGGATTACTTTCTGCAATTTCTTTAGCCTTAGCTATTGCTCCAGGCATACCTTTAGATGCCTCTGTTAAAACAATTTCAGCACCCAACACAGCCATAACCCTTCTTCTTTCAATTGACATGGATTCTGGCATTGTAAGGATCAGTTTATAACCTCTTGCTGAAGCAGTAAAAGCTAGAGCAATTCCTGTATTTCCAGAAGTTGGCTCAACAATAGTTTTGTCTTTTGTAAGTTTCCCACTTTTCTCGGCATCCCAGATCATGTTTGCGCCGATCCTGCATTTGACACTATAAGCGGGGTTTCTACCTTCAATTTTTGCAAGTACTGTAGCTTTCGCGTTTTTAGTAACTGATTTTAATTTTACTAATGGAGTGTTTCCAATAGCAAAACTGTTGTCCTCATAAATTTTTGCCATTTATATATTGAGAAAATATATATTAATACTAACTATTATTCCGAAAAAGAGTATATAAGTCTCTATACGGTAAATACTAGGAATTTAGAAATTATTTAGTGCTTCAGAAAATGTTTTCCATAATTGATCTTGGTCTTCTAATCCAACTGATACTCTAATAAGGTGCGAGGGTATACCAAAACTTTCAGCCCAATCCAACTCGTCATAATGAGCTAGTAAAACATAAGGACAAACTAGAGTAAATTTTGTACCTAAACTAGGTCCTTTAGATACTTTTAGAGAATCATAAAATTTTTTAGCTTTGTTCAATCCTCCATTTAATTCAAACGATAATAAGCAGCCGTATCCCCCATTAGAAGTAAGTAAAGAATTAAAATTTGGACAATTTTCAGGATGGAAAATATTTTTAATCTCGCTATGAGTCTCTAATCTTTTTTTTAATTTTAAACATGCTTTATTTTGTTCAAAAACTCTTTGATTTACATCTCTACTAACTTTCTCTAGATAAACTATATCTCCATCGGAAAGTATTGGAATATTAATCTCGTTTAATGCATTTCTAAACTGATCAATCCATTTGCTTTTTGGATTTAGTATTAATGATCCGGCAAGAATATCACCACTACCTGAAAAAATTTTTGTAAGTGAAGTAAAAACTATATCTGCATGTTCTATGGAATTTATATTTAAATTAGAACCAATTGTATCGTCAACAATTAACGGAATATTTAGCTTTTTTGCAATTTTTGAAATTTTTTTAATGTTTACACATCTGAGCATTGGATTACTTGGAAGTTCAATAATTAATGCTGATGGATTTATTCTTTTGATTTCTAATTCAATATCCGCGCAATTTTCTTCTGTAATTAACTTTGCTCCGTGAAAGATTTTCATTGGTAATTTAAGTACATCTACATATGGAAAACCAACTTGGAGTGTTGGTTTAGCTGGAAATAATTTATATATGATTTCTAATGATGTATGCAATGCAGACATTCCAGATGAAGTTAAGTAAATATCATTAGAGTCAATTTTTGTAGATTTAGAAATTCTATTTTTTATTCTTTGAGAACATTCATTTACGTAAGATTTTGGAGGGCAATCTTCAAGACCTAGTTCTATAGCGGCAGCTCTTGAAGATAGACCAAGACCAGTATGTTGCCAAAAATATTTTGCATAAATACTTCCTTCTTTTTCAGTTATTAAGAAAGCTAAATTATTTCTTTTTTCTATTAACGAGAAATGTTCAGAAGTATTTCTATCAATATATTTTTTAGCTTTAAAAGCTATTCTTTCATTCGGATATGGCCAGATACTTTTATTGTTGTAGTAATTTTGTTTTTTTACTTTTTCACATAATCTTTTCACTATGGGGTTTAGCCCGAATCGTGGGTAAATGGACTTCAATAAATTCATGCATTCTTGATCTTTTTCCTCATAATTTATTACATCATTCCAAGTTGGTAATGCTACAGAAACAGCATGAATACTATCAGGAATTGCATATCCCAACTCTAAATTTTTCCATATAGGTTTTTTAAGTAAATCTCTCAATTTTCAGAATTTATTTAAAGCAAATAAAATGTCCGAGATTAAATCGTTTGTATCTTCACATCCAATTGATAATCTGACAAGAGCATCATCTATCCCTAGTAGATTTTTTGTTTTGTCATCAACAGAAGCATGAGTCATCGTTGCAGGGTGACAAATTAAACTTTCAACTCCTCCAAGGCTTTCTGCTAGAGAGAAATATTTGAGAGATTTGCAAAACTTAAAAGTATCCTCTTTATTTAAATTTAATTTTAGGGTGATCATTGAACCTCCAGATTTCATTTGCGATTTTGCTAAATTAAATTGCGGATGTTCTTGATTAAAAGGGTAAATTACTTTACTAATAATTTTGTGATTACCTAATTCTTCAGAAATAAATTCTGCACTTTTAGTTTGTTGTTCGATTCTTAAAGGAAGAGTTTTTACTCCTCTCGTAATGAGCCAACTATCAAAAGGAGATGGTTGAAGCCCGAGAGCTTTTTGAGAGAAAAGCATCTTATTATTCCATTCCTCATTATTTGTAAGTACTGCTCCGCCAAGTGCGTCACTATGTCCATTAATGAATTTTGTGGTGCTTACAACCGATAGTGTTGCACCAAGGTCCAATGGTTTTTGAATAAGCGCTGTAGAAAATGTGTTGTCTACAACTACTGGTATTTCGAGTTTCTTCGCTTCATCACAAATCGCCTTAATATCGAGTACTTTCAAAAGTGGGTTAGTTGGACTTTCTAGCCATATCAAGTTTGGCTCGAAGTTTAAAATCTTTTTGACATTATTTTCGTTTGTAAAATCTGTGTATAAAACTTCTAGTCCAAATTTCTTGAAAACTTTTTCGAACATCCTCACTGTGCAACCATAGAGATTTGACTCGCAGAGTATCTTGTCACCTGATTTCAGTGTTGATGAAATTGCAGTTACCGCGCTAATTCCAGATCCAAAAACTGTACAGTATTTAGAATCTTCAATTGATTTAAGGATGTTTTCTAGAATTCTAAAGTTTGGATTGCCTGATCTGGTGTAGTCGAAATTATCTTTATTTCCATGTTTGAAAGTAGATGTAGAAAAAATTGGAGGCATAACGCATCCGGTTTCTTCAGCAAATGTTTCCCCATGGTGAATAGATAAGGTCTTAAAACCTGGCTTTTTTATATTATTTTCCTTATTTCCCATTATTTTTAAAAATAAGAATTAAATTAAATCTCTCTTTTAAAAAATGAGAGATTTAATAATCCAAAGAAAGTAGTATTAAACTTTTCTTGAATAATATTCAACAACTAGTAGTTCGTTTATTTCAAGAGCCACCCACTCTCTATCGCATTTACCATTTATTTTCCCCGTTAATTTAGGCTTGTCTAAATCAAGATGAGGTGGGACATTTGCTAAGCCAGGGAATTCTATATTACCTTCTACAAGTTTTTTGCTTGCTTTGTTTTCTTTAATTCCGATTAAATCGCCTGATTTGCATTGATAACCAGCAATATCAAGAACCTTTCCATTAACGGTTACATGGCCATGATTTACTAATTGTCTTGAGCCTGGAATGGTACCTCCAAAACCCAATCTAAAACAAACATTATCAAGTCTGTTTTCTAAAAGTCTTAGTAGGTTAGTACCTGTAGATCCTTCTTGAGCTCTAGCTTTTTTCACATAACGTACTAGTTGTTTTTCAGAAACTCCATAATTAAACCTAAGTTTCTGCTTTTCTTCTAGACGAATCGCATATTCTGATCGCTTGCGACGGGCTTGGCCGTGCTGACCTGGAGGATTAGACTTCTTTGAAGCTTTCCTGGTGAGACCTGGTAGTTCTCCCAAGCGACGCGTAACCCTTAATCTGGGGCCGCGGTATCTTGACATAATTTTAAATTAATTAGAAAATTGCAATAAATTGGATAATTGATTAAATTCAATTAAACTAATTACTACCGGAAATATTATTTTACATCATCAAAGTGTTCAAAACTATTAATAAATCAATTACTTCTATACTTCTTTTTATGATTTCTTTTTATCAAAAGTGGTTTTCTCCTTTTTTTGGACCAAGATGCAGATTTATTCCAAGTTGCAGCTCTTATGGATATGAGGCAATTACTAGACATGGTCCTTGGAAGGGAGGGTGGTTAACTTTAAAAAGATTAAGCAGATGTCATCCTTTAACTCCCTGTGGGTGTGACCCAGTGCCTGACTAAATGAATGAAAATATTTATTTTTGTTAGGCAGGGATGTTGCCTTTGTGATTCATTAAAAAACAAACTGGCAAAAATAAATCTTAATGAGTTATTCCCTAATCTAGAGGAGCTTAAAGAAATTGATATTGATAGGGTCGATTTATATAAAGATAAATATAAAAAATATGATTATGAAGTACCTGTTATTGCTGTTGAAAGAATTAGGTCTGAGGAGATCATAGAATTGCCTCGCATTTCTCCAAGATTAAAAGATGATCAATTAAAGAATTGGTTTCAAAAAAATATTAGTACCATTCTGGAGAAATAATTTTTTTTACATGAGATCTATAAAATTACATAAACTTTTAGATTTGGTAGGAATTATTCCTTCACCAAATCTTATCGATAAAGAAATCAATAATATTTCTTTTAACTCTAAAGAAGTACAAAAAGGAACTTTATTTTTAGGAATGCCTGGTTTAAATGTTGATGGAGGAAAATTTTGTATTGAGGCAATTGAAAATGGCGCAGAGGCTGCCATTATTGGGCTTGCTGCAAAACAGGAAATTGGATCTATTGATCGAAAAAGGATTTTGGTTATAGAGGATAATTTAGATTATATTTTTGGTCAAATAGTTGCTGAGTTTTGGAATAGGCCTTCAAGAAAACTTAAACTTATTGGTGTTACGGGCACAAATGGAAAAACGACGATTACTTTTTTATTGGAATATCTTTTAAAAAAATTAGGAAAAAAAACTGCATTGTTTGGGACCTTATTCAATAGATGGCCAGGTTTCTCTGAAGTAGCTTCTCATACAACTGAATTCGCTGATAAACTTCAAAATAAATTAAATGCTGCTGTTGAGGCAGAATCTGAATTCGCGATATTAGAGGTAAGTTCTCATTCTATTGCTCAAAACAGGATATCAGGATGCGAATTTGAGGCGGCTATTTTTACTAATTTAACTCAAGATCATCTTGATTATCACTCAGATATGGAATCATATTTTCAGACAAAAAGAAAATTATTTTTCCCACCTTACTTAAAAGAAAAAGATGGGATTTGTGTATTAAATTATGATGACCATTGGATATCTAAATTATCATCTGATCTTGAAAAAAGATCTTTACTAGTCTCTACAAAGATTACTGAAAGTGAATTTGAAAATGATGATTTTTTTTTCGTAACAGATAAAAAATTTACTGAAAGTGGTTCCACCTGTATTTTTCATACACCTAGGGAAAAAATTCAACTTTTTGTTCCACTTGTCGGTGAATTTAATTTAATGAATGCGATTCAAGCAATAACAATTTTGTATAAACTTAATTTTTCTTTAAAAGATCTATCAAAGTTAATACAATCTTTCCCTGGTGCTCCTGGGAGAATGGAGAAAATACAAATTGATAATGATGAAGTTTCAAGATCGCTTCCAACAGTAATTGTTGATTATGCGCATACTCCTGATGGATTAAAAAAAGTTTTGAAATCAATTAAAAAACTTTGTGAAGGGAAACTAATAACTGTTTTTGGCTGTGGCGGAGATCGTGATCGTAGTAAAAGGTCTTTAATGGGATCAATAGCTGAAGAGTTGTCTGATCAACTTTTTATAACTTCAGATAATCCAAGATCAGAAGAACCCGAAAAGATAGTAAATGATATTTTGATGGGTATAAAAAAAAGAGAAAAAATAATAATTGAAATTGATAGATTTAAAGCAATAAATGAATCTATTAAATTTGCCAATAAAAAAGATATTGTCTTAATTGCAGGAAAAGGACATGAAGACTACCAAATTCTCAATGATAAAGTTATTAATTTTGATGATAGAAAAATAGCTTATAAATTATTAAAAGAAAAAAACAAATCTCAATAAAATTTCCTAATCATATAAGAAAGATCTTTACGCAAATCACAAGAAAAGTTTCTTAAAATCAATGGAGTTATTTTTAATAAAATGAAAGGATTAGCCTTAGTTATAGGCGCAGGTGGAATTGGAACACAACTAGCTAAAGATCTGAATGAAAGAGAAAAAGATTTAGATGTTGTTTTGTGTGGAAGAAAAAGTGAATTTAATCCTTTTTGGGAATTAGATATAGAGGATTCTCAATCCCTTTTGCAGTTGAAAAATAAAATATCAAATCACCCTTCAAAATTAAGGCTAGTTGTTAATGCTACAGGTAGACTTCATAGCGATTCTCTTCAACCAGAAAAAAGATTACAACATCTTGATAAAAAAAATATGATGGAAAGTTTTTCAATAAATGCCTTTTCTCCTATTTTATTAGCTAAAGCGATTGAAGAATTTATACCAAAAGATTTTGATTTTAATTTTGCAAGTATAAGTGCAAGAGTTGGTAGCATTGGAGATAATCAAACTGGGGGTTGGTATTCATATAGAGCTGCAAAATCTGCTCAAAATCAGTTTTTTAAATCATTAAGTATTGAATGGGCTAGACGTTTCCCAAAGGCTACTATCACATTGCTTCATCCAGGAACAGTAGATACTGATTTATCTAGACCTTTTCATAAATTTGTTCCAGAACATAAATTATTTAGTAAAGAAAAATCCTCCCAATTCTTAATCAATATTATTAAAAATCAATCACCAGAATCTACAGGAAAATTTATTGCATGGGACAACTCGGAGATACCTTGGTAAACTAAATTTTTTTCATATCAAGAGATCTTTAAGTCAATATTTTTTTTATTTCTCTAGAGAGTAAATTAATCTCAGCTTCAGTAGTCATTTGATGTATGCATGCTCTAAACCATTTTGGATCTTCTAAAACTCTAATCCAAATTTTCTTTTCTCCAAGTTTCTTTACTAATTTATCCTTATCTTTAATATTTTCGATATGAAAACTAACAATCCTTTTATAAGAAAGTTTGCGTAAATAAATTCTCCCATTTAAATATTTTTTTTCTAAAACTAATTCAACACCCTTTGTTTCATTTAATTCATCCCAAAGTTTTCTACTTAATTTTTTTATATTGTTGTTTTTTTCTTTTTCATGGCAGTCTTTATCCAAAAGATCTAAAGAATTCCTGAGCCCAGCAAGTAAAGGAATACAAGAGGTAGCTATTTCAAATTTCCTTGCATCATCATGAAAAAGATTATCTGAAGGCTCATAAATGCCTTGTTCTTTTTTAAGTGATTTCCAACCAATTATTGTTGGATCTGTTTCATGAATAAATCTATCTGAGACATAAATGGCTCCAAGCCCTTCTGGTCCACATGCCCATTTATGAGAAGTTATTGAATATAAATCAGAATAAAAAACTTCTTTTTCTATATTTATGTGCCCAAAGGTTTGAGCCCCATCAACAAGTAAATAAGAATCTTCTCGATTATTTTTTAATTCGATAGAAATTTGTTTTAAAGGAATTTTATATCCAAAGTTCCATAAGATATGAGAAATAATAAGGATTTTAGTCTTACTATTTAGATTTTTCAAAATCTCTAAAATTATATTTTTATCGTTTAGATTTTTAATTTTTTGGATTGGTAAAATTTTGAATATTAATTTATTTCTTCTGCAAAATTCTCGACTTGCAGCCACTACTCCAGGATGTTCACAGTCACTAATTAACAACTCTTCTCCCTCTTCAACTTTTATTCCCCAAAAGGGCAAAATCATTCCTGAAGAGATATTTTCGGTAAAAGCTACATTTTTTGAATTGACACCTAATTTTTGCGCAATGATTCTTTTTGTGGCCAATATTTCTTTGTAAATAAAAGGCCACATATCATTGGTAAATGGTCCTAAATCTTGGATAATTTCCCAAGTTTTAACTATCGCTTCAAGAGAAGATTTTGGTAATGGACCTTGACCGCCATAGTTGAAATAATACTTATTTTTTAATGCGGGTATTTGATCTCTTAGATTATTTCTCATGGAAATTTATATTATATTTGCAACTCTTGTATTTTTTTAAATATTGCCCACTAAAGTTACTGTTCTAAATTCAATATCCTCAATTACTTTCCAAGGTTCAGCACTCCTTTCTGCAAATTTTAAATTTTTAAATCCTAGTTCTTTAAAATCACTTATAAACTCTGGCTCATACCATGCTCCACTAATACATCCTGTCCATAAATCGTGATCATTTTGCAATCTTAAAGGAACTTTTTTGTTAGAGACGATATCGCTAATTGCAATTCTTCCATTATCCTTTAAAACTCTTTTTATGTTATTTAGAAGGTTATTTCTAGATTCGGGACTTACCAAGTTTAAAACGCAATTACTTAAAATAATATCAACTGATTTATCTGCGATTAATGGATTTAAATCTTTATCTAATTCATCAAGTTTTTCAATTGAACCTTCTAAAAATTGTGTATTCTTGAAACCTATATTTTTTGAAACTTCTTTAGAGGCTGATCTTGATAAAGAAAGCATGTCAGGATTCTGATCAACTCCAATAACTTTCCCTTCTTTCCCAACAATTTGGGCACAAATGAAAGCATTTTTGCCGCTACCACTTCCAAGGTCTAAGACTATATCATTTTTTTTAACATATTTTGTTGGATCACCACACCCATAGTCTCTTTCTATAACCTCTTGGGGAATTGCTTCAAGTAAAACGGGATTGAATCCAACTGGTGTACAAAGACAACTTTCTTTTTCTTGTGCGGCTGAGCCATATCTTTCTTGAATCGCATCTTTATGATCGAATTGATTAGATGCTTTATTCGATGTGTTTGTATTACAGCAACTTTTAGACACATTATTTAAATTACTATTAATAAATATAGCCAAAAAAAAAGCCCCTGAAAAAGGGGCTTTTAATTTGTTTAATTAAATTATTTAGTGTAATTGACACCTCTGTAATTTAATTCTGCTTTTTCATTACTTGAAGAAGCGTCATCCATTCTGTTGGTGTATACGTTTCTTCTGTAGGTAAGTTCAACAAGTTGCTTTTTAGCAGCTTCTTTGTTTTGAACGTAGTTTTTACCTCTGTAAGTTAAAGTAGTCATGTTTCGATGTGACAACACGGCCATCCCCCGTTCCATGGTATGACTCGAACTGCGCCCTCAAATGAGGGTGAACGAAAAAGTAGCGATTGCTACCAAATAATTATAAGCGTATTTCTAGCTGCATGTCTAGCTTTTACAAATAGAAACGAAGATTTAATGATTTTTTAATTATTATCTTAGGTAAATTTTTTTATAAATAGTCTCCAAAAAGGTTTATGTTTATATTTGGTTTAATCTTCATGTAACTATTTATTTATGACAGGTTTTTTATATTTCTTGGGAAATACTTTAAGGTGGCCAGTGTTAAAGCCAAAAGAATTTTTTTCACTACATGCTTATTTTTCAATTATTTATTTGATAACTTTTACTTTGAGTAAATATGATGTAAGCCAATCAAATTTAGTTTTTACTTTAGGAATTCTTGCACCTCTTTTAATAGCTATTGGTCAAGGACTTCCAATTGATTGTCTTGATATGGAATCATCATTGTTGAAGGAATTAAAAACTAAATAATATTTATTTCAGTTAAAAATTTTTATAAAACCTGTACAACTTCGCTTATTTCAGGAATCATTTCTTTTAACTTTCTTTCAATACCCATTTTGAGAGTCATAGTGCTACTTGGGCAACTACCACATGCTCCTTGAAGTCTGACTTTGACAATTGGACCATCTATTTCTGCAATCTCTACATTACCTCCATCAGAAATTAAAAAAGGTCTTAGCTCGTCAAGGACTTTTTCTACATTTTCGTTTGTCAGCGAGAGTGTTTCAGTACTCATAATTTTGGATTAACTTTATAATAAGCCTAGAAAGAAATCTGATTAATTGCAAAAAAGATAATTTTCTGTTGTGACTTCATCTAAAAATCCCACTAATGACAATAACTACTTTGATGCAGTCTTAGTAGGAGCAGGGATAATGAGTAGCACTTTAGCCCTTTTAATTTCAGAAGTTTTACCAGATATAAAATTTCTTATTATAGAAAAATTAAATGCTCCAGGAAGTGAAAGTACTGGCGCTTTTAATAATGCAGGTACTGGACATGCGGCTAATTGCGAATTAAACTATACCCCTTTAGATGAAAAAGGAAATCTAATAATAGATAAAGCGCTCTCAATAAATCGTTCTTTTGAAACATCCATGTCTTTATGGGCCTCATTGTATGAAGCAGGGAAAATTGATATTAAGAAGTTTCTAAAATTTATTCCTCATATTAGCTTTGTTTCTGGTCAGGATAATATTTCTTTTTTAAAAAAAAGATTTCAGAAAATGACCGAAAATCCTGAATTTATCGATATGGAATTTTCTACATCTTTTGATGAAATTTCATCATGGGCTCCTCTAATAACAAAAGATAGAAATCCATCTACTCAAATTGCTGCTACCAGAATAGGTAGAGGAACTGATATTAATTTTGAGGCTTTAACTAAAGAGTATTTGTCATTAGTTTCCTTAAACAAAAATGTTGAAATTAGATACAAAACAGAATTAGTAGATTTAAAGAAAATTGATAAAAAACAATGGGAACTAGAAATCAATTCTGAAGGTAGAAAAACTTCAATTAGAACTGGCTACGTTTTTCTTGGTGCTGGTGGAAAAACAATTAATTATTTACAGAAATCAAAAATTCCAGAAGCAAAAAGTTATGGTGGATTTCCTGTTAGTGGGAAATGGCTTATTTGCGAGAAAAAAGATCTAACAGAAAAACATAATTCAAAAGTTTATGGTAAAGCTGATATTGGATCGCCCCCAATGTCTGTGCCTCATTTAGACACCAGATGGATTGATAATAAAAAACTTCTTTTATATGGACCTTTTGCTGGATTTACTACGAAATTTCTAAAACAAAGTTCATACTTTGACTTATTTAGTTCAATTAAAAAGAATAATATTTTTTCTATGTTAGACGTTGGTTTTAAGAACAACGATTTAATTAATTACCTAATATCACAATCATTAAAGAACCATAACTCAAGAGTTGAGAATTTAAAGAATATGATGCCATCAGCTAATCCTTCTGATTGGTATTTAAAGAATGCTGGTCAAAGAGTCCAAATAATTAAAAAAACTGAAGGTGGTGGTTCTTTGAAATTTGGAACTGAGATTGTAAATTCATCTGATGGATCATTATCTGCTTTGTTGGGAGCATCTCCGGGAGCAAGTACTGCGGTTTCAATTATGGTTGAGGTTCTAGAAAAATCTGTTTTATTTTTAAACAATAAGCATAATCGTCAGAAAAAAATAAATGACTTAATTCATCCAGAACTATCAGTCTCTGAAAATTACAGTACATTCATAAAAGAAATTAAAAAAAGAAATAATTCCATTTTTGGTTTCCATCCATAATTCTAATTAGCTAATATTAGTCAAGATGTAATAAGAGGAGAATTTTTCTTTCTATATGACTGATATATCGGTTTCAAAAATTAGAAATTTCTGCATAATCGCTCATATTGACCATGGCAAATCTACCCTTGCAGATAGGTTACTTCAAGATACTGGTACTGTGCAGCAGAGGGATATGCAAGAACAATTTTTGGACAGTATGGATCTTGAAAGAGAGAGAGGAATTACTATCAAGTTACAGGCCGCTAGGATGAAATATAAAGCTGACGATTCCCAAGAATATGTTTTGAACTTAATAGATACTCCAGGGCATGTTGATTTCTCTTATGAGGTTAGTAGATCTCTTCAAGCTTGTGAAGGCGCCTTACTTGTTGTTGATGCAAGCCAAGGAGTAGAAGCTCAAACCTTAGCTAACGTTTATCTTGCCTTAGAAAATAATCTTGAAATAATTCCTGTTTTAAATAAAGTTGATTTACCAGGGGCTGATGCTGAAAAAATAAAACAAGAAATAGAGGAAATTATTGGACTTGATACATCTAATGCAATAAATTGTTCAGCAAAAACTGGAGTTGGTATTAAAGATATTTTAGAAGCAATCGTAAGAAGAGTACCCCCTCCTCAAGATGAAATTAAACTACCTACCAAGGCACTGATTTTTGATTCTTATTATGATCCGTACAGGGGCGTTATTGTTTATTTCAGGGTGATATCTGGGTCTCTAAATAAGAGAGAAAAAATATTATTAATGGCAAGTAAGAAAAATTATGAACTAGATGAGATAGGAATAATGGCGCCTGATCAGCAACAAGTTGATGAATTACATGCAGGAGAAGTTGGTTATTTAGCTGCTTCTATAAAATCAGTTGCTGATGCGAGAGTGGGAGATACGATTACTCTTTTAAATTCACCTGCCAATGATCCTTTGCCTGGATATAAGACAGCAAATCCTATGGTTTTTTGTGGCTTATTCCCGACTGATGCTGATCAATTCCCAGATTTGAGAGTTTCACTAGAAAAATTACAATTATCTGATGCAGCTTTAAAATATGAGCCCGAAACCAGTAGCGCAATGGGCTTCGGATTTAGGTGCGGATTCCTAGGACTTCTTCATATGGAGATTGTTCAAGAAAGATTAGAAAGAGAATATGACTTGGATCTAATCGTAACGGCACCATCAGTTATTTATAAAGTTAATTTAAATCAGCAGGAACATATCTTTATTGATAATCCTTCTACAATTCCTGATCCACAACTCAGAGAATCAATAGAAGAGCCTTATGTGAAAATGGAAATTTATGCTCCCAATGAATTTAATGGAACATTAATGGGTTTATGTCAGGAAAGAAGGGGAGTATTTATAGACATGAAATACATAACAACAGATCGAGTTACCTTGATTTATGAAATTCCATTAGCAGAAGTTGTAACAGATTTCTTTGATCAAATGAAAAGTAGAACCCAAGGTTATGCATCAATGGAATATCATTTGATTGGCTATAGAAAAAATGACCTTGTTAGATTAGATGTTCTAATAAATTCAGAAAGAGCAGATCCATTAACTTCTATTGTTCATAAAGATAAGGCTTATGGAATTGGCAGAAGTTTAGTTGAGAAATTAAAAGAACTTATTCCAAAACAACAATTCAAAATACCTATTCAAGCATCAATCGGTAGCAGGATTATTGCAAGTGAAAGCATAAGTGCTTTGCGAAAAGATGTTTTATCTAAATGTTATGGAGGGGATATTTCTAGGAAAAAGAAACTTTTAAAGAAACAAGCCAAAGGTAAAAAGAGGATGAAGGCAATGGGTAAAGTTGACGTCCCTCAGGAAGCTTTTATGGCAGTCTTGAAATTAAACCAGTAATTTCTTTTAATTTAAAATTTATAGCTATTTATTTTTAAAAGAATTGGGTATATTTCATTTATATCTTTAAAAAAAGATTTTGGATATTAACTCATTTAATCGTGTCGGCGCAAATATCAGAAAAGCTGGATTTTTAATTGTACTCTTTTATCTTCTTGTTGTTTTAATAATGAAATTTTTAGAGGCCAATAATTTTTTTGGCTATTCATTTTCAATGTTAAGCAATGATATCTTTGCCCCTCCTTCTCTTAATCATTTTTGTGGCACAGATAGATTAGGAAGAGATGTTTGCTTAAGAACTCTGCAAGCATCATCATTAGCGATAGAAGTTGTATTCTTAGCTATTCTTTTTTCATTAAGTTTGGGTTTGCCATTGGGATTATTAAGTGGATATTTTGGTGGTTTTTTTGATAAATGCTTATCACTAATAATGGATACTATTTTTTCAATACCTGTAATTTTGCTTTCAGTTGTTGTGGCTTTTGTATTGGGTAAGGGTATCCTTAACGCGGCTTTGGCATTGTGTATCGTTTACTCTCCTCAATATTTTAGATTAATCAGAAATCAGACAATATTGGTTAAATCCGAAACTTATGTGGAGGCAGCTCAAGTTGCAGGAGCTGATGTTAAAAAAATTATTTTTAAATATATTCTCCCAAATGTAATAACACCATTGCCTATTCTGCTTACCCTAAATGCTGCAGATGCTGTTTTGGTATTAGGAAGTTTAGGATTTTTAGGTCTTGGCGTTCCTGCAGATGTCCCAGAGTGGGGAAGTGATTTAAATCTGGCTCTTGCGGCTTTACCTACAGGTATCTGGTGGACGGCTTTGTTCCCAGGTTTGGCAATGTTTTTTTTAGTTTTAGGTCTTTCTTTTATAGGTGAGGACCTTGAAGAGATTTTTGATAATCAAAATTCTGAATAAATTTAGTTATCTGTAATAGGATCAAGTTCTCCTTGATCATTCAACTTTGGATATTCTTTAGCTGATTTTTTATACACCGCAGCTAATTCTGGGTAACACCATTCAAAAAGTGTTTTTTGATATTCATCCATATTTAACCCTTCTCCATTAGCGGGCAATATACCTTTATTTTTTCTTTGGCGAACAGCTTCAAATAATAATATAGAAGCAGCAACAGAAACATTCAGAGATTGAACCATACCTCTCATAGGTATAAAAATTGATTGATCAACCATTGATATAAGTTCATTACTTAGTCCCCATTTTTCTGCTCCTAAAACAAAACATGTATTTTGAGAATAATCAAAATTTCTATAATCTACTGATTCACTATTAAGAGTCGTTCCATATAATTTAAAACCCTTATTCTTCAAATCAGATATTGCCGTGGTAGTGTTTTCATGATTATTCAGTTTTACCCATTTTTGACTTCCTTGAGCAGTACTATTAAAAGTCTTAACGGCATTAGTTTTGCTAATAAAATTTGCTTCGAAAACGCCTGCTGCATCACATGTCCTTAATATCGCAGATAAATTATGTGGTTTATTGACATCCTCAACTAAAACAGTCAAGTTTTTCATTCTGCAATCTAAAACACTTTTGATTCGATCAAATCTTCTTGGCAAAATTGACATTTATAATTTTTTCACACTTTTAAAATTATATTCAAAAAATATTGATTACCTATTAAATCTCTTGGTTTATAATATTTTGGTAGTTTAAATTAACTCAATGGCATACATAGAATGGGACTATACAGTAATAACAAGTATGGTAGAAAAACAAGGGTGGGATTTACCTGATCGTGAATCGGAAGAATGGAATAAATTTAACGATGAATTAGGAGAAAAAATGAGAGGTGTTGGACTTATTTTTGAAAAATATTGTAAATTTACTCCTGACGTAGGAGAAGGAGTTCATCTTCTAGATGACTGATAATAAATAGTTTTAAACCATTGATGTATCCCTTAATCAATGGCTTATTAATTAATAAGATAATATAATTTCACTAAATTAGAACTGGCAATTATTAAGGCTTTATAAAGCTTATATTCTAAAAAAAATTTTTTATTCCACAAAAAAGTTATTTAATTTCTATATTTGAATAAAAATATGAAAAATAAATTAACCTTTTTATTCGATGGTGGTTGTCCACTTTGTTTGAGAGAAACAAATTTCCTTAAAAAAAGAGATACCTTAAATCAGATTACATTTATAGATATTAATAGTAAGGATTATGATCGAAGTCTTTTTAATGACATCTCATATTCAGAAGCTATGTCAAACCTGCATGGGATTATTGAAAATGGTGAAATTATTAGGGGGCTAGATGTACTTGCATATTCCTATGAATTAGTTGGTTTAGGTTGGGTTTATTATCCCTTGAAGATTAAGCTCTTATCTCCATTATTGAGATTGGTTTACAGATATTGGGCAAAATATAGACTTCAAATTACAGGTAGATCCGATATTGAAAAACTTTGCACCTCACAATGTGAACAATAAATATGGAAAGTATCGATATAGACAGGATAATAGAAATGTGTTGGGAAGATAGAACACCCTTTGAAGCTATCGAGTATCAATTTGGTTTAAAAGAGGAAGATGCGATAAAAATTATGCGTCAAAATCTTAAACCCAAATCCTTCAAAGTCTGGAGAAAGAGAGTTTCGGGAAGAAATACAAAACATATGGCCCTTAAAGATTCAACTAGATTTAAATCTACTCATAAAAGAAAATTATAAATTTTGAAAAATCTTTCTACTAAAACTTGTCCTGTTTGCAATAGGCCGTTTGAGTGGCGTAAAAAATGGAAAAACTGTTGGGATGATGTTATCTACTGTTCAAAAAGATGCAGTAACAGAAAGTCGCAAAGATGAAACAAGTATCAATTATTTTCCCGAATCAACTTTTTAGAGAAAGCCCAATCTTAAAAATAAATTGTGATGTTTTGATTTTGGAAGACTCATTATTTTTTGGAAATGATAAATTTCATAAATTAATTAACCATAAAAATAAGTTAGTTTTTCATAGAGCATCTATGCTCGCTTATAAAAATTATTTAGAAATATCTGGCTTTAAAGTTTTATATATCGAAAACAAGAATAATGTTTCTACAGTTGATTACTTATCGGAATTTATTAAAGATAAATATCAGAAAATAAATCTCATTGACCCTCATGATTTTTTAATAATGAAGAGGATTAATTATTTTGTTGAAAGTAATAATTTAGCTTTAAATATTTTGCCTTCTCCTATGTTTATGAGTAGTGAAGATTTAAGAGATTTATTTGTATCAAATGCAAAAAAACCTCTTATGGGGAGATTTTACGAGAATCAAAGAAAGAGCCAAAAGATATTAGTTAATCCTGATGATACACCCGAAGGTGGTAAATGGAGTTTCGATGAAATGAACAGAAAAAAATTACCAAAAAAAATAAATATACCCGATACACCTAAATTACAAAAAAATAAATTTGTAGTTAATGCAGAAAGGTCATTATCCAATTTTGATATTAAGTTTATTGGAGAAAGTAATAACTTTTTATATCCAACTAATTTTAAAGAGGCAGATGAATGGTTAAATGATTTTTTTAAACATAGATTTTTCTTATTTGGAGATTATGAGGATGCTATTTCTAAAGAAAATTCTTTTTTATGGCATAGTTTACTTTCTCCTCTTTTAAATAGCGGCTTATTAACCCCAGATGTAGTAGTAAATAAAGCATTACTTTTTGCAAAAAATAATAATGTTCCTATTAACTCTTTAGAGGGTTTTATTCGTCAAATTATTGGATGGAGAGAATTTATTTGCCTCGTCTATAAAAAGTACGGAACAAAGATGCGAAATAGTAATTTTTGGAATTTTGAAGATAAGCCAATTCCAAAATCTTTTTATCAAGGAAATACAGGAATTGAACCAGTAGATGTTGTTATAAAAAATATTATTAAATTTGGTTATTGTCATCATATTGAGCGGCTAATGATTATTGGCAACTTTATGCTTCTATGTAGAATTCACCCCAACCAGGTTTATAAATGGTTTATGGAAATGTTTATTGATTCCTATGATTGGGTTATGGTCCCAAATGTTTATGGAATGAGTCAGTTTAGTGATGGCGGTATCTTTTCAACAAAACCATATATATCAAGCTCTAATTATGTAAAAAAAATGTCTAATTTTAAAAGTGGCCCATGGTGTGAAATATGGGATGGCTTATTTTGGAAATTTATTAAAGATAATGAAAGCTTTTTTAGAAAGCAATATCGTCTGGCAATGTTAACGAGAAATCTCGATAAAATGTCAGAGGAAAAATTAAATAATCACTTAAAAACGGCTGATAAATTTTTAAGAGATATTCAATAAATTAAGAGTAGTAACCTAAAGTTATCTTTGAAAAATTAAAAGAATATTATGTTATGGAGAAATATTAAGTACGGATGTTAACTTAAAAAAAATTAGATTTATCTAATGGAAATTGGAACACTTTTTTTAAAAAGTAATTTGACGGGAATTATCACTTTTTCTGAATTAGATTGGATAACTACACAT